>JBALWS010000162.1:0-8551 GCA_036960405.1 Halopseudomonas sp.
GGAGGGATTTCGTTATTATGGCCAGCGCGGCGGGCAAATATGTTTCCCATGGCATCTACCCTGATGGTGCAACCGGCTTGCCGACACCAATTCTCGAACAGTTGCCGCCCATCGCGATCCAGATCGGTGAGTGCTTGGCGATTACAGCCGCCTTTAGCGGTTGCGCCAATTTCACCCATCTCCATCAGACGACGCCAGAGACGCTCACCGTTGATGCGCAGTGAAGAATTAGTATTTAAGTCCATAGTGTCACCAAAATATTGATCGTAGGGGTGTTGATACCGGACCGCTGGTGGCTCTTTAAGGTGCCAGTCGTGACAGCTGCCAGTCATCGCCAGCTATGCGGTAGATAAAGCGGTCATGCAATCGGGCACTACCTCCCTGCCAAAATTCAAATTGATCCGGTTTAACCCGATACCCACCCCAATGCTTAGGAGTAGGTACTGAAAGGCCCTTGAATTGCTGTTTTATCAAATTGAAATTGGCTTCGAGCGTGCTGCGAGAGGGGATTGGACGACTCTGCTGAGATGCCCAAGCCGCTAGCTGACTACGCCGGGGGCGCTTGGTGAAGTACTTAACAACCTCCATTCGACTGAATGGCTCGGCAGATCCAGATATTGAGACCTGCCTTTCTAGTCCCAACCAACAGAACAGCAATGACACAGCAGAGTTAGCATCTATCTGAATCGCTTTGCGACTGGCTCTGTTGGTGAAAAAGATAAAACCATCTCTGTCGACATGTTTGAGTAATACATTGCGTTGGCTTGGGCGACATTGATCGTCCACAGTCGCTAATACCATGGCGTTGGGCTCACGAAGCTGTGCGTTACGGGCCTGTTCAAACCAATGACTAAATTGATCAAAGGGGCTCGCCTGCATCTGATCCCGATGAAGCTGCTGAAGCTGGTAGTCATTTCTTAGGGTCTCGAATTTCATAGTTATAGTTATCCCAGCTGATCACCTACAAGAAAATACCCCTGAATGGGTAAGGCCGGGATGGAGTCTCGTGTATTAGGGCGGCCGTTACCCTGTTGGGGTTATTGGGAATGAGCGGCACGCTGGTAGGATTGATAGCCTGATTACGGCCAATGGCCGAGCAGCCATAATAATAATGATGCAGAGGCTCCTAATGCCCAAAACTAAAATTCAATCAATAGACTCTCGTCGAGCGCTAACTGGTGCCTGCAGCCTAGGAACGCTGGGGGTTCTGGTATTTGCCATTCTACCGCTGTTGCTTGGCGTGGTTGCTGATCACTTGCAACTTGATGAAAGCCAGACCGGACTGATGGCAAGTACCTACTTCGGTGGATTCTTCTTGATGACGCTAACGTCGGTGATCTGGGTGCGTCGGGTCGACTGGCGCTGGCTGGTCGCTATTGGAGCGGTGTTGCTTCTTTTAGGGCTAGCGCTTGCGGCCAATAATCTGTCGTATGACGGTATTCTCTACGGCCTTTGTCTATCGGGTCTTGGTTCGGCGATGCTCTATGCGTTGAGTGTGACGCTGGTATCAGACATGGGTGATAAAGACAGGGCTTTCGCCATTAAATTAGTTCCTGAACAGGCGATCCCCGCCTTGTTGCTGGTGTTGCTTCCGGTCTTGGTTATCGAAAGCTACGGTCTTCAAGGTGTGTTGCTTTGCTTGCTGCTGCTCTGTGTGGTGGTGATCGGACCGGGGTTCCTGATTCCGAGCGGAGGAGAGCATCGCGTGCCCGGTGATACCTCGGCTAACACTAAGGTAAATCCTCTGGTGTTCATCGGGTTGGCAGGGCTGGTGGTCTTCTTCGCCGGATTCGCTGGACTTTGGGCATTCGCCGAACGAATGGCGCATGAAGCGCTAAATCCAGAGTTGGTAGGCATGTTGCTGGCGATGGGACTTATTGGTTCAGCGTTGGGTCCGGTGGCGTCGGCCTGGGTTGGCGATCGCTTTGGCCGAATGGCTCCCATTCTGTTGGGCAGCGTACTTAGCCTTGTCGCGCTAGGGTTGCTTATCGAACCGATTACCGCCGTTAAATTCGGCCTGCTAATGGCGATCCTACCTACCTCCTTCTATTTTGCACTCTCTTACCTGTTCGGCATCATTAGCGACGCCGACGTAACCGGCCGTTTTTCGTCCTTGATATCGTCAGCTCTGGCACTGGGGGCGGCGATAGGCCCCGGATTGTTCGGCGTTATTCTGGAACAGCAGGGCAGGATGGCCTGCTATGCCTTCGTGGCCGGCTCGATCATCATCGGCTGCGGGCTGTCGTTATGGACCGAACGCCGTCTGGAGCGTAACCAGCTGCAGACCTTCTCTCTGGAACAGTGCTCC
This sequence comes from Halopseudomonas sp., assembly GCA_036960405.1. Lineage (GTDB taxonomy): Bacteria > Pseudomonadota > Gammaproteobacteria > Pseudomonadales > Balneatricaceae > Motiliproteus. The sequence continues at coordinate 2,309 of JBALWS010000162.1, forward strand.
TAATCTTTCAATATAGGGTTTGAATCGATGTCTACATCTGAAACACGAACCGAATCGCTAGACTTTCTGAAATTCGCCATCCAACGTGTATGGATGGCGGCGGGTGCCACCGAACCACACGCAGAGGCCGTTGCAAACGCGATCGGTTTTGCCCACCAGCAGGGAAAACTTAATCAAGGCCTGGGTGTGTATGAAGCAATCGACATTGCGCTTTGTGCCGGTGCGCTTGATATCGAAGCGATGCCTGAGATCATTAAAGAGGGGCCTGCCTGGGCAGTGGTGGATGGCCATCGTTCTTCGGGATATTACACGCTGGATCTGATGGCTAAAACCGCCATTGAAAAAGCGCGAACCAGTGGTATCGCCATCGTCTATGGTGGCAACCATAACGATGCGGGTAGCTTTTCTGCCTATGTCTACCAGGCTTTCGAACAGAATATGATGGCCATGGCATCCAACAACTCGGTGCCGCTTGCTGCGCCATTTGGTGGTATGGAAAACCTTCTGTCCTGTCCTCCATTCGACGCCATTGTTCCGTCAGGTGAGCAGCCACCCATTTGGACATCGATAAAATTATCAGAGTTCTACGATGCTGATATTGCTGAAGCGGTGCAGCAGGGTAAACCGATGAAAGGTGCCTGGTGCATCGATCCCAAAAGCGGTGAACTCAGTGATGATGCCAGACCTTATGCCAAGCCGATAGAAGGCTACGGGCGGGTGTGGGATTACAGCTGTGCCGGGCAGATCGAGACCCCGCGGACCTACAGTCTCAACCTGTGGAATGAAGCGATGACCTCGATTGTTAACCCTCTAGGTACACCTTCGACTCAGATGCCCAATATTGAAGCTATTGAAAAAGCCATGGCCGCTGGAGATCCCGTACCTCCTACCGTCGGTGGCAGCTACTTCTTGTGTATCAACCCCGCCGCTTTTGGCCCTTTGGAAGCTGTTATCGCACGATCTGATGCCTATGTATCAGCGATTAAATCATGCCGTCCTCGACCCGGTCATCAAGTCCGTATGCCTGGTGAATCAGGCTACAATAACCTGCAATCTGAAAATGATGACATTGAAGTGCTGACCAACCACTGGCAGCCGTTCTTTGAGAATATAGCGGGACGCTATGGATTAACGGAAGCGCGGCTGCGATCAGAGTTTTCAGAAAGAGGTAAGTCTTTTTCCCGTGAAAGCTAGGATATCCTCCATTTTGAAATACTATCCAACGTATTTTGATATTGCTGGGCCGCCTGGATGTATTTCGATCTTCTAGGGAAATGGGACCCTCAAAAACTCGAAGCGGCGGTGTAGCAGCGCATTGAATCTTGCTTGCGAAGACAGATTCTGCGGGGTGGGGTTATGCGCTTAGTTTTGAAACATACCTTTGAACTGCGGCGGCTGATCTATCGTCCTGGTCAGTAAGTGGCCCTAGCCTGAATATTGCACTATAAACAAAAAAGACACCCTCGTTGTTGTTATAATTCAATTGCTTAAGTCGAAAAAACAACAAGAGGATGCCATGACAAAATGTACCACGAGTACAGCTCTGTTTCCACGTTGCAAAGGGCGTCAAATCACAGCCAATTTTGAAGGCGGGGACATCACCAGCGATGCAGGAGTTCTGCTGCTCAGACAGTTAGACCGGGAGCTGGGATTAATCCAATCTGTCGCCAGTAGGATCGATGATCCACGCAATCAACAGCAGTGTAAGCACGGTACCGAGCAGGTGATTCGTCAGCGTGTTTTGGTGTTGCCTTGGGCCACGAAGACCTCAACGACCATCAACAACTGCGGCACGATTTAGCATTACAGACAGCGGTAGGAACCGATGGTCTACTGGCCAGTCAATCCACCCTGTGTCGGTTCGAATTGCAGGCTGATCGGCAATGGGCAGTGGCCATGCATGAAGAGATCGTTGAACGATTTATTCGATCCTACAAAAGGCCTCCCAAGCGACTAATTCTGGACTTTGATGCCACCGATGATCTTGTTCACGGCACTCAGGAGGGGCGGCACTACAACGGCTATTACCACAACTATTGTTTCCTGCCGTTATACGTTTTTTGTGGCCAGAAATTGTTGGTCAGCTATCTACGTCCCGCCAGCGTCGATGCCGCCAAGCATACCGGTGCCATTTTGAAGTTACTGGTTAAGCGAATGCGCCAAGCTTGGCCAAGCGTGAAGATCATTTTTCGTGGCGATGGCGGCTATTGCCGCCCTCGTGTGCTGGCATGGTGCGAACGCCACGATGTGGGCTATATCGTCGGACTGGGTAAGAACCCTCGGTTGGAAAAGCTATCTTTGGATACCCGTTACCGTGCCGCCAGCCAGTTCGATCAAACTCGGATTAAGCAACGCCGTTTTGCCACGCTCAGGTATCAAGCGAAAAGCTGGAAAACAGAGCGAAAGGTGGTCGTGAAGGCGGAGTTCAGTCACCTTGGAGATAATACGCGCTATGTGGTGACCAATCTAAAGGGAGCAGCCAAGTGGCTGTATGATCGCCGATATTGTCTGCGCGGGGATATGGAAAATCGCATTAAAGAGCAACAACTGGGTCTGTTCGCCGACCGCACCAGTTGTCATCAATGGTGGCCCAATCAATACCGCCTGTTACTCTCAAGCCTTGCTTACGTACTAATGGAACATTTGCGAAGCGGATACCTGCGCGGAACAAAATATGCCAACGCTCAGATGACGACGATAAGGCTCAAACTGCTAAAAATCGGTGCCGTGGTGACTCGAAATACCCGCAGTATCAAGCTACTCATGAGCAGCGCCTACCCTGACCAGGAGCTGTACTTGAGAATCGCCAAGAAACTGGTTCCAGGGTAGTTCATTACAGTGCTGTTCCCGGCACGCGATAAAGAATGGGGTAAGGGGAAGTTACGTCTGAAAACCGGAAAAAGATCAAAAAACATACAATTTCAACCCATACTCAAGATTCGGTGCCAAATCAGGCTGTATTGGCCTCCAAATCAGAGGCTTGATGCAACATGCGGGCTAGACCTGACGCTTTGTCAGTGACCTTTTATGGCAAGAGTTGCGACATACCAGACATCTGACTGCGTTGTGTAATAGGTTTGCACAAGCTTGTAAGATAGGTATTCTTGCAGGATTTCAATATATGTTAGGGCTCTTTTTGGAGCTTGGGGTAATATGAAAATTGTGAAGTATTTTATTTTCATTTTACTTTTATCAGCCGCCGTTGTCTGGATCGGGGGGGGGGGTAAAAGACTCTCTAAGTCCAATGCAAAGAACAGAGATAAGTCAGTCTATATTTACTATTGGTGATGCTAACTATCAGCAAGCACTGAACGAAGGAAAAAATATAGTCAAGTTTGGTCAAATGTTTTGGGGGCTGTACCCCGGAGGGCTAGCATTTAGTGATCCAAGTAAGGCGGAAGCGTTCATTCGCAGTAATAAAAGCGTGCTTGATAAGTTTTCATCAGGTTGGGCGATTTACGAGCTTTCAGGTGACTTGATTCTAGATACAGAGCAAATGGGTAAGCAGAGATACTTAAATAAATCTTTGTTAGTAAGAAGGCTGGTCATTAAACCTTAATCGGGTAGCCGAGGGTCTCTAACCCTCTGCCCCACAACACCCTGCATGCGAGTCTGTACAGGGAGTTTCACCTAGAATTTGGGTTAGCCGAACGTCCGCTAAGTCGATGGCACGGACAAGCAAATTTCTGAGACTGAACCTGATCGACAACGGACTTACGCAAGTGGCTCTCACTCACGGTATGCCGCGGCATCTTTGTGTTGGGAGCCCCACTTGAACTAGACTTATTTTGCGCTACTTTTAGGTGTGATGAAGCAGCCACTTCCTAAGTAAAATTTACAGCATCGCCCGAATGAGAGAATGGAAATATTTCAGTTCAAAAGATCATCGGTATCAATTAATGGTGACTATTATCAAATCATGTTCGACGATGATTCTGATGATGTTGACGCACCTTATTTCTTGGTTCAATGTGATTTCGAATTTTTTAGTAAGAAGTCCTACGTCGAGTGTAATAACGAAAAACTAACAGGTCATTATCTTGTTAATAGTGTTGATATTGATGATCGCGCTTTTACCATTCGGTATGGTCATGTTGACCAAATCGTTGTAAAGGTTATTTACCAAGCAACTAATGAAGAGCAGGATGCGATTATTACTGCCGCCAAAACGATGTTTGATAGGGTAAATATTATTAAGTGAACATGTGCGATCAAGGTAACCGCTCTTGATGTTAAAAAGCTGCGTTATCACTGATTCGTGAACGATCGTAGGGTGCGCAAAGCGGCATGTCCGAACTTGCGCCCCAAAGCGACCGCTCTAAACTGAAGAATCTAACCGCCGCTATGCGAGCTATGCAGACATCGCCTTGGCGTCCAATATCGACGACAGCATCTACGTTGCCAATATTACGGATCGCCTGCCTAAACTTCACCCGCATCGATCCAAGTTCTCTAATGCGGGGCTTGTTCAATCTTCCATATCAACACCCCTACTACCTCACTAGGGGTGTTGGCTTTAAGCGACCAGTGCCGAATGTAACGTCTGTTACATATAACTGTGGTACTAAGGGTTACTTGTGACGTGGATCACTTAACCAGCAGTGACTGCCCATCAAGCATCAGATTGGTTGTGTTGATGTCAAGATATTCATAGATAGTTGGTGCGATATCGGACAGCGATGGGAGCATTGCTGTCTGGTCTCCAGTTACCCCGATATTTTTATTGGAGGCAATCCAGATGGTGCGCTCCTGATCGGTTTGCTTACCATGTGATTTGCCACCGTCGTTCGGATTTCGGCCATGATCGGTGGTAACTATTACCAGCCAGTCTTCGTTCTCTCTTTTGTCGACCTCATTGATAATCGTGCCTACATTTTCGTCAAGCAGTTCAATTCCTTTCTGGTAATCAGAGCCAAAGCCAAGCTCGTGTCCGATGTCATCGACATTGTCCAGGTGGACGAAAGTGAAGTCAGCGTTATGGCGATCGAGTGCGCGCCCAAACATGTGGGATATTTTCTCGTCCTGAATCCGGTAGTGTTCAAGGTTTTCGTGTTTCACATCCGAATAATACGCATAGTCCATTAGCGGCAGGTCATAGGTAAAATAATCCCTGATTGGGTTGGACCAGTTGACCAAAGCTGAAACAGAGTGTTTTTGGTCAGACAGTACTTTGAACATAGATGGGACGGAAGGATTAGCAATACGATCGCTATTATTATAAACGCCATGTTTATTGGCCCAGGTACCGGTCAAAATAGTGCTCCAACTCGGTCCTGAGAAGGTCGCCTGCTCGCTAGGGCCTCCCTTGGCACCCCCTGTGTAACCGACTCGCATATTTAGCTTGTCGATGTTTGGCGTGTTGGCTTCAAGTAGCTTTTCATACTGGATACCATCAAGACCGATCAGCACGACTTTGGTGCTATTTTTAGCAAAGGCTACTTCAGAGCAGAGTGCTGTAGAAAGACAGGCTAACAGAAGATGTTTTTTCATTTTTTATTATTCCTACTAATAAACAATATTATGGCAATTCCGCCAAAATGACGCTACAAAGCGTTTAAATGCCGCTTACTACGTAGTAGTTGGTGTGGTTCATAAATTAATGAACACGGAGTGCAATCTAGTCACTAAGCCGCCTTACAACTAATCGTTATTAGGTATTGATATCATAGGGAGAATCGATGCTTAGATATTTAGTGACTTACGGGGTGCGAATCAACATCTCTGGTGGAAATGCAGCAGCATCCTGAGATTTAAACGTTTTCCCGCCCGCCTCACATCCTCATCACTAATCAAATGTCTGTTATGGGGCCAAGAGCTGAATTATTTGGCGCTCTGGGTTTACGTCTGCTCTGTCGATACAGCTGAAATACAGATCTCCTGAAAGTGAGCCGCAGGCGCACCTACTAGAAATTGCGTATGGAATGTTGGCCGCTAAGCACTTCATGAAAATGCTGCATGATCTGCCGCAGTAGTTGTGTCAGTAACGCTGACTGCGGTGCCGATGGAATCGACCTTAAATAGATAGAATAGGAGCTGTCCGCAACCATTACTGCCAGGGATTGAGGAGCGGCCTAGGTCGATTTATTTGGTTTGTCGGGCACTTAAACGGTTAGATAGGTTTAAAGAGCAGCAATTTGCGGCAGGTGTTCTGGGGAGAAAGTTCAACGTATTTAAATTACAGCAGTGGATAACTTGAGATCAATAATCCGTTCTGCTGCTTTCTCAGACACCTCGTCTGAAACA
>JBALWS010000010.1:0-70627 GCA_036960405.1 Halopseudomonas sp.
TTAACCTCCTCTTACCGATCCACTCAAAGTGTCGCACTTATTATCTGAATCCCCGGTTCACCTGATATATCAAAATCAACAGCGATAGTTTCTATCACACTCGAGATTTCATATTTTCCAATATCGATTTGATGGACATATTCGGTTAATTCATCTGTATACTCTCTTAATTCTGTAAGTAAACTAGCGTCTTTACGGAATGGTTGAGATGCCCAGCGTAAATTATTGGCTGTAGGGACAGGAACCTGAAATTCGGTGACTAAAATCCACTTTACGCCTAGTTGCTCCCACCACAATCGTTCTATTTCAAGCTTTTCACATACTCTTGCATCGCAGAGCTTATCACTCGGCTTAACAGCGATAGCTAAATAACCACCGCTGCGAAGTGTAACTAGAAAATCAGTTGTGACGACTGAAGGTGTCTTTGTACGAGGAACGTAAGGATATGGTATCGCTGCCGCCTTGGCAGTCTGCATGACTAGATCGAGTGGAAAAAGAGGAAATTGTTCGCGTATATCTACAGCATATCGACTGTATTCCAAGAAGTAGAACAAGCGAGTTTCGATATCAGAGAGGAAGTGGTGGTCACGCTTAGATTTTATTCCGTGGACAATGCTAGATCTGCCGTGAGAATCTACATCAGAGACCCTAAGCCAGGGTTTGTAATTCTCACCAACCTCTTTCCCATACTTATTTCTTAGTGCTCGTTCATAGTCCTTTATTGATTCTAGCTTACGTTTTCTAGCCAACTTTCTGCACCTATAAAAAGGGACACCATTAAGGCATCCCAATATACAGAAAGTTCAAACTTTATTGTAAAAATTCAAACTTTATTGTAAAAGTTCAAACTTTATTATCCGTACACAGTTCTCACTACCGCTGGCAGCCTCTACTCCACGGTTACCGATTTAGCCAAATTTCGCGGCTGGTCGACGTCGGTACCCTTCAATACCGCTACGTGATAAGACAATAATTGCAGTGGCAAGGTATACAAAATCGGTCCGAGAATGCTGTGGATATGCGGTAACTCGAGTTTGTGGATACCGTCACCATTCTCCAGTCCAGCAGCCTGATCAGAGAATACGTACAGCTCGCCTCCGCGCGCTTGGACCTCTTGCATGTTGGCTTTGAGCTTTTCCAACAGACTGTCGTTGGGGGCAACGACAATCACCGGCATATCATTATCAACCAACGCAAGCGGGCCGTGTTTGAGTTCACCGGCGGGGTAAGCTTCGGCATGAATGTAGGAGATCTCTTTCAGCTTCAGCGCACCCTCCATCGCTACCGGGTACATCGCTCCGCGTCCCAAAAACAGGCTGTGGTGCTTATCGGCAAAACGCTCGGATAGTTCCATGATCGGCCCATCCAGAGCCAGTACTTGCTCGAGCTGCTGTGGCAATTGCTTGAGCGCGGCGACCAACTCTTGTTCGATTTCTGTGGCCAAACCATGACGGCGCCCCAACACCAGCGTGGTCAGCAACAATGCCACCAGCTGACTGGTAAAAGCTTTGGTCGAGGCGACTCCAATCTCGGGGCCCGCGTTGGTCATCAACGCTAGATCAGATTCGCGTACCAGCGAGCTACCGGGGACGTTGCAGATGGTCAGGCAGCCCAGAAAACCGGCTTGTTTTGCCTCGCGTAGCGCCGCCAAGGTATCGGCGGTCTCACCCGACTGAGAGATCGTCAGAAACAAGCTATTGGGCAACACCACGGACTTGCGGTAACGGTATTCGCTAGCAACTTCGATCATGCAGGGGATGCCGACCAGCTCTTCGATCCAGTACTTGGCGATTAGTCCGGCGTGATAGCTGGTGCCACAGGCGATGATCTGCACCGACTGAACTTGATCGAAGATCGCCGTGGCCTCGGCTCCAAAGGCCCGTTCAAATACCGAATCTTTACCTAAACGCCCTTCTAGTACCGCGTTGACCACCGCAGGCTGCTCCATGATCTCCTTCATCATGTAATGGCGATATTCGCCCTTATCGGCGGCATCCTGGCCGTGTTCAAAGCGCTGCACCTGGTGGCTGACTGCATCGCCGTTACGATCGCGTACGCTGACGGAGTCGAGCCTAACCTCGGCTATTTCGCCTTCATCGAGATAGATAAACTGATCGGTTACCTGCAGCATCGCCAGTGGATCGGAGGCGATAAAGTTCTCACCGATCCCCACTCCGATCACCAGTGGACTGCCCATTCGTGCCGCCATGACCAGCTCGGGCTGCTGCTGATCCATGATGGCTAGGGCGTACGCACCTTCGAGCTGTTCAATCGTCTGCTCCACTGCGCTAATAAATTCAATACCTGAATTTAGCTTATCGTGGACTAAGTGAGCGATCACTTCGGTGTCGGTATCGGAGCTAAATTCAAAACCTTTGCCGATCAACTCGGTCTTGAGGAGTTCAAAGTTTTCGATGATACCGTTATGCACCACCGCCACCCGACCGGCAGACATGTGCGGATGCGCGTTACGCTGCTCGGGTTTACCGTGCGTGGCCCAACGGGTGTGGGCGATACCGACCGAACCGCTCAATGGAGTCTGGTCAAGCGCTGCAGCCAGCTCGGCCACCTTACCCGAACGCCGGGTGCAGATCAGCTCACCCGAAGTGGTATCCCGCACCGCCATCCCGGCGGAATCGTAGCCGCGGTATTCCAGCCGCTTGAGTCCTTCGAGCAGAATACCCGCTACCTGACGTTGCGCGATCGCGCCGACGATGCCACACATAGTTTTACATCCTGATTGGGTTTGCTTCGATACCGCACAACTAACGCGATTTAGTATTAAGCCTTTTTCTCGGGCCGCTTCCAACCCTTGAGGTTGGCCTGACGACCTCGAGCTACACCCAGCGCGCCGTCGTCGATCGCTTTGGTGATGGTCGAACCCGCCCCAGTGGTCGCGCCCGCGCCAACGCAGATCGGTGCCACCAACGAGGTATTAGAGCCGATAAAGGCATTATCTCCGATTTCGGTCTGAAACTTGTTCACCCCATCGTAATTGCAGGTGATGGTACCCGCGCCAACGTTGACCGCCTTGCCCAAGATGGCATCACCCACATAGCTCAGGTGGTTAATTTTGGAGCCTTCGCCGACGATGGTTTTCTTGGTCTCGACGAAATTGCCAATCTTGGCCTTGTTGGCCAGTACGGTGCCGGGACGCAACCGCGCAAAGGGACCGATATCACAGTGCTCACCAACACTTGTCTGGTCTAGCATCGAGTTCGGTTTGATCACCGTCCCTGTGGCGATGCTGCTGTCCTTGATGACGCAGTTGGCACCGATGCTGACATTGTCGCCGATAACGACCTTGCCTTCGAGGATCACGTTGATATCCAGGCTGACATCCTGACCAATATCCATCTCACCGCGGAAATCGACCCGTGCCGGATCGGCCAGACTGACCCCTTCGGTCATCCAGTGATCGGCTTGCTGTAACTGATGCCACCGTTCCAGTTCCGCCAGTTGCAGACGATTGTTGACCCCCTGCACCTCCTGTTCGCTGGCTGGGTGGACCGCTTCGATGGTGCGGCCCGACTCGGCTGCCATAGCGATGATATCGGTCAGGTAGTACTCACCCTGAGCGTTGTCGGACGAGAGCAAGGGTAGCCACTGCTTGAGCCAGGCGGCAGGCAACGCCATGATGCCGGTATTGATCTCGCCGATCGCCAGCTCCGCTTCGGAAGCATCTTTGTGCTCGACGATCGCTACCACCTGATGGTTATGGTCACGCACGATACGGCCGTAACCAGTCGGGTCGGCCAGCTTGACCGTCAACAGCGCCAGGTTGCCCTGCTGGGCGCGTTCAACCAGGCCTTGCAAAGTATCGAGCCGCGTCAGCGGTACATCGCCGTACAGAATCAGCGCCACGCTTTGCTCAGCGACTGCCGGCATCGCCTGATCGACCGCATGGCCGGTACCCAACTGTTCGGTCTGCTCAACTACCGTTAGCGATTGATGCAACAAGCCGTTGTCAAAGTACCCGCGCAACTGCTCACCGCCGTGGCCCACAACAACATGGATCTCCACAGGGTTTAATTTTGCCGCGGTATCGATGACATGGCCCACCATCGGCTTACCAGCAACCGGGTGCAGTACCTTGGGCAAACGAGATTTCATACGGGTGCCCTGGCCAGCAGCCAGGATGATCACTTCCAGTGACATTCACAGGTCCTCGTTACGCGGAGTCGTCCATTATTAAAAGGCTTAACCGATCGGAAAATCGCAGCCACAAAAAAGGGCAGCCTAAGCCGCCCTTATTATAAATAAAACAGAGTTTAGATCTGCTTTATTTTGCCGGTGATTAGCCGACTTTTTTGCGAATCTGACGAATGGTGCGCAGTTGTGCCGCAGCTTCGGCCAATTGGGTCGCAGCTTTGGAGAATTCGAACTCCGCCGTCTGGTCCTTCATCGCCTGTTCTGCATGACGCATCGCTTCTTCAGCTGCCGCTTCGTTCATGTCGTGAGCACGCATGGCAGTATCTGCCATGATGGTCACCTTGTTGGGTTGAACCTCAAGGTAGCCACCAGAAACGTAGAAGACCTGCTCTTCTCCGCCCTGCGTTTTCAGCTCGACAGGACCTGGGTTGATCTCTGTAAGCAGAGGAGCGTGACCGGGTGTAATACCCAGGTCACCCAGGCTACCTGTCAGAGAAACGAACTCTACCAGACCGGAGAAAATTTCTTCTTCCGCGCTGACAATATCGCAATGAACAGTCATAGCCATCTTTTATGCCTCTTTTGGTGTCTGAAAGCCGGAGTAGAAATAAGCCTAGGCTTACTTCATGCCCTTGGCTTTCTCCACTGCTTCTTCGATACCACCGACCATGTAGAACGCTTGCTCTGGCAGATCATCGTAGTCACCGTTAAGGATGCCCTGGAAGCTGGCAATGGTGTCTTTAAGCGGTACGTACTTACCGGGTGAACCGGTGAAGATTTCCGCAACGAAGAACGGCTGAGACAGGAAGTTGGTGATCTTACGCGCGCGGGTTACGGTCTGCTTATCTTCTTCAGACAGCTCGTCCATACCCAGGATCGCGATGATATCTTTCAACTCCTTATAACGCTGCAGGGTACCCTGAACGTTACGTGCTACATCGTAGTGCTCCTGACCGATAACCAGTGGATCCAGCTGACGAGAGCTAGAATCCAGCGGATCAACCGCCGGGTAGATACCCATCGATGCGATGTCACGTGACAGGATCAAGGTTGCATCCAAGTGCGCATAAGTGGTCGCAGGACTTGGATCGGTCAAGTCATCCGCCGGTACGTATACCGCCTGGATAGAAGTGATCGAGCCAGTCTTGGTCGAGGTGATACGCTCCTGCAGAACGCCCATCTCTTCGGCCAGAGTCGGCTGATAACCTACCGCTGAAGGCATACGGCCCAGCAGTGCGGATACTTCAGTTCCCGCCAAGGTGTAACGGTAGATGTTGTCAATGAACAACAGTACGTCACGACCTTCGTCACGGAACTGCTCAGCCATGGTCAAGCCCGTCAACGCAACACGTAGACGGTTTCCGGGAGGCTCGTTCATCTGACCGTATACCAGAGATACCTTGTCCAATACGTTGGACTCTTTCATCTCATGGTAGAAGTCGTTACCTTCACGCGTCCGCTCACCTACACCAGCAAAGACGGAATAACCGCTGTGCTCGATGGCGATGTTACGGATCAATTCCATCATGTTAACGGTCTTGCCTACACCGGCACCACCGAACAAACCTACCTTACCACCCTTGGCGAACGGGCAGATCAGGTCGATAACCTTGATGCCGGTTTCCAGCAACTCGTCGGAAGAGGCCTGCTCTTCATAAGACGGTGACTTACGGTGGATCGGCATGCGCGTTTGCTCGCCGATCGGACCTGCTTCGTCGATCGGGTTGCCTAGCACGTCCATGATACGACCCAGAGTTTCGATACCAACCGGTACATGAATTGGGGCGTTACTATTTGCTACATCCAGACCACGTTTCAGACCTTCGGTCTGACCCATGGCGATGGTGCGTACGACTCCGTCACCCAGCTGCTGCTGAACTTCCAGAGTCACGTCTTTTGAGCTTACATTCAGCGCGTCATAAACATTCGGTACTGCATCGCGCGGAAACTCAACGTCGATAACGGCACCGATGATTTGTACAATACGTCCGCTACTCATATTCGAGTCCTCTTAACCTTATTCACCTGTGGCGCTGTTAAACAGCAGCCGCTCCACTCACGATCTCAGAAATTTCCTGGGTGATCGCGGCCTGACGTGCTTTGTTGTAAACCCGCTGCAGGTCAGTGATCAGATCGCCGGCATTATCCGTAGCGCTCTTCATCGCAACCATTCGTGCAGCTTGCTCACAGGCATTGTTTTCAACTACAGCCTGATACACCAGGGACTCGATGTAACGAGTCAACAGACCATCCATAAGCGCTTTTGCGTCGGGCTCATAGATGTAATCCCAGTGATGGTTCAGACCATCGTCATCGTCTTCTGCTTTGAGGGGCAGGAGTTGTTCAATGAGCGGTGTCTGGCTCATTGTGTTGACGAAGTTGTTATATACGATGTGCAACTGATCAATCTTGCCTTCACCATAAGCATCAAGCATAACCTTGACACTGCCGATCAGGGCACCGATCTCAGGGGCATCGCCCAAGCCAGAAGTCGCCGCTACGACGTTACCGCCGTAATTTTTAAAGAAACTTCCTGCCTTGGCACCCATGGCGCAAATATCGATCTCGATATTGTTGCCGTTGAGCTCGGTCATATCACGAACCAGGGTCTTGAACGCATTAATGTTCAAGCCGCCACAGAGGCCGCGATCAGTTGAAACAACGATATAGCCAACCCGTTTGACTTCCCGCTCCTGTAGATACAGGTGCTTGTATTCAGGGTTCGATTTAGCCAGATGAGCGATTACACCACGCATACGCTCCGCATAAGGGCGGGTCGCCTGCATGCGCTCCTGAGCGCGGCGCATTTTCGACGCAGCAACCATTTCCATGGCGCTGGTGATCTTACGTGTGCTCTGGATACTCGCAATCTGGGTTTTAATCTCTTTTCCGACTGCCATATCACTTTGCCTTTAAGTTCGTTTCGCTTTACCCAACTTGGTAATCGGGGAGCAAGCTCCCCAACGCTTTACCAGGTCTGGGTGCTCTTGAACTTCTCGATGCCGGCTTTGAACTCGGCAGCGATGTCGTCGTTATAAGCGCCGCTTTCATCGATCTTTTTAAACAGATCAGCGTGCTCAGAAGCAAAGTAGGCCAGCAGTGCGGCTTCGAAGTCGAGGATCTTATTGATCGCGATGCCTACGAGGTAACCTTCGTTCGCTGTGTACAGTACCAAGCCCATTTGAGCCAAGCTCATGGGTGCGAACTGCTTCTGCTTCATCAGTTCAGTAACGGCCTGGCCGTGCTCGAGCTGCTTGCGCGTCGCTTCATCAAGGTCAGATGCAAACTGGGAGAATGCTGCCAGTTCACGGTACTGAGCCAGGGCCAGACGGATACCGCCACCCAGCTTCTTGATGATCTTGCTCTGTGCCGCACCACCTACTCGTGATACAGAAACACCGGCGTTCATCGCAGGACGGATACCGGCGTTGAACAGATCGGTCTCGAGGAAGATCTGACCGTCGGTGATCGAGATCACGTTGGTCGGTACGAACGCAGAAACGTCGCCACCTTGGGTTTCGATGATCGGCAGAGCGGTCAAAGAACCGGTCTTACCTTTCACTTCACCGTCGGTGAACTTCTCTACGTAGTCAACGCTGACTCGAGCAGCACGCTCTAGCAGACGGCTGTGAAGGTAAAAAACGTCACCCGGGTAAGCTTCACGTCCTGGTGGACGCTTGAGCAACAATGAGGTCTGACGGTAGGCCCAGGCCTGCTTAGTCAGATCATCGTATACGATCAACGCGTCTTCACCGCGGTCACGGAAGTACTCACCCATGGTACAGCCGGCATAAGCCGCCATGTACTGCATCGCTGCTGGGTCAGAAGCGCCAGCGGCAACGATGATGGTGTTATCCAGTGCACCGTGCTCTTCGAGCTTACGCACGATACCGGCAATGGTGGACTGCTTCTGTCCGATCGCAACGTAAACACACTTAACGCCGGTGTTTTTCTGATTGATGATGGCATCAATCGCGATTGCGGTCTTACCGGTCTGACGGTCACCGATGATCAGCTCACGCTGGCCACGACCGACAGGAACCATGGAATCGATCGCCTTATAGCCGGTTTGCATCGGCTGGTCGACTGATTGACGCCAGATAACACCCGGTGCCACTTTTTCGATTGCGTCGGTTTGGGTAGTACCCAGATCGCCTTTACCGTCGATCGGGTTACCCAGCGTGTCTACAACACGACCGAGTAGCTCGTTACCAACAGGTACTTCAAGGATACGGCCAGTACAGCGGGCAGTCATGCCCTCTTTGAGTCCCAGGTAATCACCCAGAACAACAGCACCTACGGAGTCTTGCTCCAGGTTCAGTGCCATACCGTAGATACCACCAGGGAATTCGATCATCTCCCCGTTCATTACGTCAGCCAATCCGTGAATACGGATGATACCGTCGGATACGCTGACTACTGTGCCCTCATTCTGGGCCTCAGAAGAAACATCGAGCTTGTCGATGCGCTTCTTGATTAAATCGCTGATCTCAGATGGATTCAGTTGCTGCATGCTCTTTCCCTCTCGCTCAGGAACTCAGGGCTTCAGCAAGCTTCTGCAGCTTGCCTCGGACCGAGCCATCGATTACCAGGTCTTCGGTACGAACCACTAGACCACCAATCAAACTCTTATCTTGTGAGCTTGTAATATTGACTTCACGGTCTAGCTTCGTGCCAAGTGCCTGAGCTAGCTTTGTCTGTTGTTCTTTAGTCAGTTTGAACGCAGAGGTAACTTCAACATCGATACTCTTCTGCTGTTCAGCCTTCAACCGGTCGAACAACGCGGAAATTTCAGGTAGTACGGGCAGGCGCTTGTTTTCCGCCAAAATCTTTACAAAATTCTGGCCCTGCTCGTTCAGCTTGTCTGCACAGATATCCAGTACTAGGCCGGCTTTTTGCTCGGCTGCTAGGGCTGGGTTTCTTAGCAGTTCAGCCACTTGCTCGTCCTGTGCCGCTTGCGCAGCCAGACCGAGCATTTCGGACCACTGGTCCAGTGACTTCTGCTCGAGTGCAGACTCAAACGCAGCTTTGGTATAGGGTCGAGCGACTGTACTTAGTTCAGCCATCGTTCACCTCGCTTATTAAAGCTCCGCCGCAAGCTTGTCGACTAATTCTGCACTGGCCTTGCTGTCTACCTCTTTGCCCAGGATTTTCTCCGCACCGGCGATCGCCAACGTTGCTACTTCAGCGCGTAGCGCCTCTCTAGCACGGTTCTTTTCCTGTTCGATTTCAGCTTGAGCCGCTTCCTTCAGGCGATCGCCTTCAGTGATAGCTTGCTCTTTTGCTTCATCAACAATTTGGTTAGCACGCTTGTTGGCCTGCTCGATAATGGCCGCAGCCTGTTCCTTACCTTCACGTAGTGCCTGAGTCGCCTTTTCTTTGGCTAGCTCAAGATCACGTGAGGCGCGGTCAGCTGCATCAAGACCATCTGCAATCTTCTTCTGACGCTCCTGCAGAGCAGTGATGACCGGCGGCCACACATACTTCATACAGAACCAAGTGAAGAAGAAAAACGCGATGGCCTGACCAATGATGGTTGCATTGATATTCACGCCAATACCTCTCGTTAACTAATGAGTGAGTTAAAAGGTATTAACGATTAACCGGCGGCAACTACGAACATGATGTACATGCCGATACCAACACCGATCATCGGGATTGCATCAACAAGACCCATGACGATGAAGAACTGGGTACGCAGCATTGGGATCAGTTCTGGCTGACGTGCACCGCCTTCCAGGAACTTACCACCAAGAATACCGATACCGATTGCAGCACCAGTTGCGCCCAAACCCATTACCAAAGCACCAGCTATGTATAACAGAGCAGCTTCCATTGTTTTCTCCTATTAAGAGTTAAAAGTTGAAAGTTTTAGTTTATTGAAATCATTTTAATGCATTGCTTTTGGAACCAGCCCGTTTAAGCGCTGGCTCCGAACAAACTTTTTAGTGCGACTCGTGCGCCATACTCATGTACACGACGGTCAGCACCATAAAGATAAATGCTTGCAGCGTGATGATCAGGATGTGGAAGATCGCCCAAGGTACGGACAATACCCACTGCATCCAGAACGGCAACAACGCGATCAGGATGAAGATCATTTCACCGGCGTACATGTTGCCGAACAGTCGCAGACCGAGGGAAACAGGCTTAGCGATTAGGTTGACACCTTCCAGGAACAGGTTGAAAGGAATCATGTACTTGCCCAGCGGCTGCAGCGTCAGCTCGGCAATGAACTCTTTCGGTCCCTTGATCTTCAAGCTGTAGTAGATGATCAGCGCGAAGACTGACAATGCCATGCCCATCGTTGCGTTAACATCGGTAGTCGGTACGATCTTCAGATAGGGAATACCTAGCTGCTGCGCCACGAATGGAATCCAGTCGATCGGAATCAGGTCCATGAAGTTCATCAACCAAACCCAAACAAAGATCGTTAGAGCTAGCGGAGCAACGACCGCGTTACGGCTATGGAACGAAGACTTAACATTCTCGTCAACAAATCCGATGATCGCTTCGACAAAATTCTGCAAATTTCCGGGAACGCCGCTGGTAGCTTTGACAGCGACCTTGCGGAACAACCAGATAAACAACAGCCCGAGGCCTACGGAAAAAAACATAGTATCCAAGTTGATCGCCCAGAATCCCATTGATGCGGCTTCTTCATTGTGAGCGATTGTCCAGGTAGCGTCTTGAAGCACGGTACCGTCATAACGCGTGAAGCCTTCGGGCAGTTGCCCAAAGGTCAGGTTAGTCAGGTGGTGCTTAATATACCCGGAGGTCGTGAGTGCGCCTTCTGCAGCCATGATTTCCTCTCAGTTCAA
This sequence comes from Halopseudomonas sp., assembly GCA_036960405.1. GTDB lineage: Bacteria > Pseudomonadota > Gammaproteobacteria > Pseudomonadales > Balneatricaceae > Motiliproteus. The sequence continues at coordinate 10,974 of JBALWS010000010.1, forward strand.
TTTTTAAAAAGTGTGTGATTCTGCATCAGTGGCGCCAGCCAAGACATCAGCTGCATCAGTATAAAAACGCCAAATAAGGAAAAGGGCTGTAACGGCTTTACCAAACTAAACACCACGCCAAACATCACCATGGTTAAAGCCATTTTCCATATTTCGCTTTTATACAGTTCCCGCACACTCTGCCGCAGGCTACTGTTGGCGCTACTCTTGAGCACCTTACTCGCTTGATATATATAGGGGATTAGGTAAATCAGTCCGCCCAATAACGCAGAGTATCCAGCAACAGTTCCAGCACTTAGCCACACTACCGTACTAACGGTTACAGCTAGGGCGATCTGCAACAAAATCAGCGTTCGAAACTGATCACGCTGTTTGTGGGTCGTTAAGCCTTTATTATTGGGGGTTTTAGCTTGACCCACGGACGCAATCCACTCTAAATTCAGTTGATTATAATGATTCGCCCTATGCAACCGACTGCGGATTATAGGGATTTAGCCCAAGCTCAGCAACAACCAATTGCTGGTTATGCACCAAGGTAGTACACACTTAAGCGCCAAGAACTAGCAGCGATAGCTACTGAATCTTCTGCAAAATTGACTCAATATCACCCAATGATTTGTAGCTAATCGTCAGTTTGCCATCGCCTTTATCCGAGTGTCGAATCTTAACTTGCATCCCCAACGCCTGATTCCAGCGCTGCTGAAGCTGTTCTACACCAAGGTCGGCGGCTGGCTTGTGCTGCTTTTTGGGTGCACTTTGGAGTTGCTTAACCAACTCTTCGGTTTGGCGTACTGATAGGCCTCGCGCTACCACATCCTTGGCTGCCGCAATCTGCTTATCACCGTCCAGCGCTAACAACGCGCGAGCATGACCCATCTCCAGATCACCGTACTCGAGCATCCGCTTGGCTTCGGGGGTCAATTTCATCAAACGCAGCAAATTGGTCACCGCGGTGCGAGACTTACCCACCGCTTCAGCCACCTTGGCCTGAGTGAGCTCGAACTCATCCATCAACCGCTGTAGTGCCATCGCCTCTTCGATAGGGCTCAGGTCTTCGCGTTGAATGTTTTCGATCAACGCCATCGCGATTGCCGCTTCATCGGGTACTTCGCGGATTGTGGTGGGGATCTCGGTCAGGCCTGCCAACTGGGCTGCGCGCCAACGCCGTTCACCGGCAATTATCTCGTAACGACCCATGTCCACCGGCCGCACAACAATCGGCTGGATCACCCCTTGGGCACGAATAGAGCTGGCCAGATCCTCCAGTGCAGACTGGTCCATATCTCGGCGAGGTTGATAGATGCCACGCTGGATCTTATCGATCGATAACACCTGCAAACCTTCAGAAGTCGCAACCGGAGCCACAGCGACCTGACTATCATCGAGCGATGTGCCACCTAGCAAAGCGTCCAAACCTCGACCCAAACCACGTTTTTTCACCATCGTTTTTGTTCCAGCAAATTCTAATGATTCAAAATTAAGATGCGATGGCGTTTGCCACCTGACCGCAACGACGGTTTACCTCACCCGCCAACGCCAGATAAGACACCGCGCCACGCGAGTTGCGATCATACAACAAAGCGGGTAAGCCATGACTGGGTGCTTCGGCCAAACGGACATTGCGCGGTATCACAGTGCGGTAGACCTTATCACCGAAATACTCGAGCAATTGACTCGATACGTCTCGGGTCAAGCCATTGCGCGGATCGTACATGGTGCGAACAATACCTTCGACATACAGACCAGGGTTGAGCGCTGTACGGATGGTGTCGACAGTGCTCATCAGCGCTGAGATCCCTTCCAGGGCGTAATATTCACACTGCATCGGGATAATGACCCCGTGGGCTGCAACCAGCGCGTTGACGGTCAGCATGTTCAACGAGGGCGGGCAATCGATCAGCACGTAGTCATAATTGTCCTGGACCAGATTGAGTGCCTGCTTAAGCCGAAACTCTTTACGCTTTACCGGAATCAGCTCCACTTCGGCCGCGGTCAGATCACCATTTGCCGGCAGCAGGTCAAAACCGCCACTGGTCTCCGAAGTGATCGCCTCTTGCGGATCTACCCGACCGGTCAGCACATCGTAGACCGAGCGCTCGAGTTGATGTTTATCGACCCCGGCACCCATCGTAGCGTTGCCCTGAGGATCCAGATCAACCATCAACACGCGGCGCTTGGTCGCCGCCAGCGACGCCGCTAGATTGACGCAGGAGGTGGTCTTGCCGACACCACCTTTTTGATTGGTCACAGCCAAAATTTTAACCACGCAGAGGTCTCCTTACTCTGTGATACCGCTAGTGGACTGGTCTTTGAGTACCAGCAAATGACGCTCGCCATCGCAATAAGGCACCTGCAGTAAATGTGACTCTAGCAGCTCAAATCCGCTCGGCATATCACTCAACTCTTGCTCGGGGTAAACCCCTTTCATCGCCAGAAAACGAGTATTAACTGCACCCAACGATCGAGTCCAGTTCAACATGTCGTTGAGCGAGGCAAAGGCACGCGAAATCACCACATCAAAGCTTTGTTCAAGCGGATAGGCCTCTACCCGGCCGTTATAGATCTCAATGTTGTCCAGTTCTAATTCGAGTTTGGCTTGTTGTAAAAATCGCGTTTTCTTACCGTTGCTATCCATCAGCGTGAACTGCTTATCGGGATAGACGATGGCCAGCACCATTCCTGGCAAACCCGGTCCGGTACCCACGTCGGCAATATGTTGGCCGTTGATGTAGGGCACCACACTCAAACTATCGAGCAGGTGGCGCTCGACCATCGCTTCGGGTTGACGAACCGCGGTGAGGTTATAAGCCCGATTCCACTTGTGCAACAGCCCCACGTAGCGGAGTAATAGCGCTTGTTGCTGCTCCGTCAACACGAGACCAAGCTGTTGCAGTCCCTGGCTGAGAATTTTTTCACATTGAGGTGACAGGGCTGTCATCGTATCTGCACTCACAGATCGCCTCCGGACACTTGCTGTAGTTTGCCGCGTTTCTTCAAGTGAATCAGCAACAAGGACACCGCAGCGTGGGTCACTCCTTGAATTCGCGCCGCAGCGGCAAGGGTCACAGGACGAACCTGACTCAGTTTCTGGCGAACCTCGTTGGACAGGCCATCGATGCGATCGTAATCGAGATCGGCGGGCAGAGCGGTATTTTCTTGGCGACGCAATCGCTCTATATCTTCCTGCTGTCGATGAATATAACCGGCGTATTTAGTCTCAACCTGTACCTGCTCACTCACCTGCTTTGCAACCACCACCTCTTCCGCCAGATGGCCGATATCGGCATAGCTCAGTTCGGGTCGTTTTAGCAGATCCAACAGGCTGTATTCGCGTGATAGCGGTTTATCGAGCTTGTCATCCAGACTGGCTGCTGCCTCGGTACCGGGCTGAATCCAACTACTTTTAAGTCGTTGAGTCTCCAGTTCGATCGCTTCACGCTTATCGCAAAAAGCTCGCCAACGCTCATCTCCGACCAAACCAAGCTCGCGGCCCTTTTCGGTTAAGCGCATATCAGCGTTATCTTCGCGCAAGATCAGCCGGTATTCGGCGCGACTGGTAAACATTCGATACGGTTCCGAGGTCCCTAAGGTAATCAGGTCATCGACCATAACCCCAATGTAAGCTTCATCACGGCGTGGGCACCAAGCCTCGCGATCCTGGGCTTGCAGGGCAGCGTTCAGACCGGCCAACAAACCTTGCGCGCCGGCTTCTTCGTAGCCGGTGGTTCCATTGATCTGGCCTGCAAAGAACAGGCTGTTGATCACTTTACTTTCAAGCGAGTGTTTCAGGTCCTGCGGGTTGAAATAATCGTATTCAATGGCGTAACCGGGTCGGGTGATGAAGGCGTTTTCAAACCCTTTCATCGATCGAACCAACTGCAGTTGAACATCAAACGGTAGGCTGGTTGATATACCGTTTGGATAGAGTTCGTGGGTGGTCAACCCTTCCGGTTCGACAAAGATCTGGTGCGAATCTTTATCGGCAAAACGAACGATCTTATCTTCAATCGAAGGACAGTATCGTGGTCCGACCCCATCGATAACCCCGGTATACAGCGGCGATCGATCCATCCCAGCACGAATAATATCGTGAGTTTGTTGATTGGTATGGGTGATATAACAACAGATCTGACGAGGGTGATCGGCCACCGAACCCAAATAGGACATGACCGGCAGTGGGGTATCACCCGGCTGCTCCTGCATCACCGAAAAGTCGACACTGCGGGCATCGATTCGTGGTGGCGTGCCGGTTTTCAGGCGATCAATTCGAAGCGAGGTTTGACGTAACCGCTTGGCCAACGTTGAAGAGGCGGGATCACCCGCACGGCCACCACCGTGGTTTTGCAGACCGATATGGATTAAACCACCCAAGAACGTGCCGGTTGTCAGTACCACCGTCGCGGCGTGAAACCGCAACCCCATCTGAGTCACAACTCCGCTAACAGAGTCGTTATCGATGATCAGATCATCAACCGTTTGTTGAAAAATCTGCAGGTTAGGTTGGTTTTCCAGTGTTGAACGGACCGCAGATTTATACAGCTGACGATCAGCCTGAGCCCGCGTAGCTCTGACGGCAGGGCCCTTGCGCGAATTCAGCACCCGAAACTGAATCCCTGCACGATCGGTCACCTTAGCCATCGCGCCATCCAGGGCGTCGATCTCTTTAACCAAATGACTCTTACCGATACCGCCAATGGCAGGATTGCATGACATCTGCCCCAGCGTCTCAATATTTTGAGTTAGCAATAATGTATTCGATCCCATGCGTGCCGCTGCAAGCGCTGCTTCGGTTCCTGCATGGCCGCCTCCGATCACAATGACATCATAACGGTTGGGGAAATCCACCATATCACCTCTTAGCTACCCCTCAAGCTGAGTAGTCAAATCACTTTCAAACAAGGGCGCTAAGTATATCGATTTGCTGATTGTTTAGACATTCACCGACAAGCTATTTTTTTGTTCGCTGATAATTATGAAATATATATATGAAATATATTAAGAAGATTATTTTTATTACTATTATATAGCAGCCACTTTTCACTGGATAACAGCTAAAAGCTTTTATTAAACATAGAGATATAAACTTATTAACACCCTGTAGAAACGGTTGGCAGGCTGACAACCAAATGTGTGAATGCTGGGGATAAAAGAGTGGTTTATGCACAGGCATGAATCACCCACAACTTGCTCATTGGGTTGTACCCCTATTGTTATACATATTATCAACAGGTGAATGTGGATAAGTATTTTGCTAGCTAAGCCACTATTTTGGTCGATCTGCATAGGTTGGCTTAAAAACTGATGAATCTGCTGTATGAGGGGTGAAGGAATAACAGCTTAACAGGGGATATTGCGAAGATTAGGAAGGGAGATCATGAGATAGAGGTTGCCCAGTTAACCACTTAGCGACCTGTTCAGCGGTTAATTGAGTTTGTATGGGTACCCATATCTCACCTTTGTGGCTTCCTGTTTGAGGTAGCTGCTGCAGGATACTCCAATATGCCGATTGCTGGCCGCCGTGGCGGATCAGTTTCAGATGATCTTCGATGATAACAATGAGCAGTCTCTCCGTTCAGTACGATAAATAACTGAACGGAACAATAAGCAGTCAATGCGTCAGTTTGATGACCGCATCATTGAATATTGATGAATAGGTTAGTCGGAGGAGGTGTTGCGCTGTGCTTGCAAGTACTGTTGCTGTAGATAATCGAGTAGTCGATCTAAACTGCTATGAGCTTGCGAGAGATCCCGGTCGCTCAGTGCTTGCAGCAGCTGTTGATGGTGTTTGATGATCACTTGGCGTTCACGGGAGCGGTTGGCGATCATGTTCATCAACGGCTGCAGGGCTTCGATGACGGTCACCATATTGAACTGTAATACCGGATTGGCAGTGGCATCGACAAGGGTACGATGAAAGCGGATGTCGGAGGCGCAGAACTCTTCGTCACTGATCGACTGCTGTTGCAGCGCAAGCTCTTGGGTTAGTAGAGTAAGGTGCTGTTCGGTTCGGCGCTCGATCGCCAAGGTTAAACAGAGTTTTTCGAGCTCGCGTCGAGCTTCGGTGATGGCATCGATATCGAATTCACCCAAGGTGACCATCAGTGTCGCGGCGTTAGTCAATGTGGCACGCAGCTCTGCTTCGGTAGGTCGGGTAATAAACGTTCCTCCGGTTGGACCACGCCGCGAACGAACCAGATTTTGGGCGGCCAAACGCTTCAGCGCTTCACGGATAGTCGGGCGGGACACCGAAAACCGTGTTGCCAGCTCGGCTTCGGTGGGCAGTCTTTCATCCACTTTTAGCCGGCCATCGAGGATCGCAGCGCGCAGATTTTCGGCAATCTGCTTGGCTAAGCTTTGGGTCACTAGGCTTTCGTACTTAATAGCCATTACTGCGTGTAGCTCCTTGGTTGAGTCGAAATATGCTAGCCACTATATCATAACTTACTCTATTGTTAATTTGTTTGACAAATTAACAATAGAGTTTTACCGTGCCTAACTTAAGACGGCAGTTCTGCTTTGATACTGCCTGTTCCATTCGATAAAAAGGAAATAACCATGACCGACTCCCCCTTTAAAGCATTGCTATTGCGTCAGGATGAAGCAGGTAAGACTTGTGCCGCTATTGAGCAACTAACTACTGCCGATCTGCCGGACGAACAAGTGTTGATCCGAGTCGAGTATTCCAGTCTTAACTATAAAGACGGTCTGGCAGTCACCGGAACAGGCAAGATCGTATTGAACTGGCCGATGGTGCCAGGTATCGACCTGGTGGGGACCGTAGTCGATGGAGGCGATAGTGACTATCAAGCCGGTGATAAAGTTGTGCTTACCGGTTGGAGCGTTGGCGAAAAATACTGGGGTGGTTATTCTCAGTATCAGCGGGTACGCCCCGAATGGCTGGTGCCGCTGGCTGATGGTTTAAGCGCATTGCAATCGATGGCGATCGGTACTGCGGGCCTTACCGCCATGTTGTGTGTGATGGCGCTGGAAGAGGGTGGCGTTACCCCCAATTCGGGGACCGTGGTCGTTTCTGGTGCCGCTGGAGGTGTCGGTAGCGTTGCCGTCGCACTGCTGGCTAATCTGGGCTACGAAGTGGCTGCGATCACCGGTCGCGAATCGACCCATGAATACTTAAAGCAACTGGGCGCCAGCCAGATCCTTAGTCGCGAAGAGATGGCTGCACGACCCCGGCCGCTAGAACGTTCACGCTGGGCTGGAGCGGTTGATACCGTCGGTGGCGAAATGTTGAGCCGGCTGTTAGCCGAAGCAAACTATAGTGGAACGGTTGCCGCCTGTGGTTTGGCTGGAGACTATAAGCTGCCATCGACAGTGATGCCGTTTATCCTTAGAAATGTCCGCTTGCAAGGGGTGGATTCGGTGATGTGTCCCACTGAGCGGCGTCAGCAAGCTTGGAATCGGTTGGCCAAAGAGCTGCCACAGCAGATGCTTAATGCTATCAATCAGGTAGTAACTCTGGAGCAGATTCCACAGCAGGCCGAAGCGATCGTAAAGGGCCAGGTTCAAGGGCGGGTTGTGGTTGATCTGCAAGCTTAAGCAAGAGCCCCAGTTCTCCCATCGGGTATTACTTTCCCCGCCGCTTTGAACTATAGTCAGTGAATGGCTTACCAAAGTCCGGCGGGGTTAGACGATGATTTTCATTTCACAGATTGCCAAAGCACGTGACTACAAGCTGGCTGTGCTGATAGCCCTGATCGGACCGGTCTTTTCATCGCCGTTGCTGGCCGATACCAACCAAGAGCATATGGCACGCTTTCATGGCGAGCAGTACGCTGAAGCCAGTGCTGAAGACTTGAAAATGATTCGTTTAGCCGCTATCGGCTATGGTGCTAAGCAGGGCCTTAAGTCGATGGGTGTCGATTACAAGCAGCTCAAGCATTATTACCGAGAGATCACCGAATATGCATTGACCCCCAAGACCTCGCTGGTACTTGAGTACGATCGGGTTAATTTAAAAGCTAAATTTTTAGATGGCTCGGTGATGACCGAGCTTTCCGGTCAAAGCGATGGGGAAGTAGGGCTGGCGGTTAAGCTCGCTTTCTAAAGGGTAGCGGGTTGGTAAAGACTTACTTACCGATACAAAAACTACCAAAAATTCTTCCTAATAGCTCATCCGAGCTGAATTCTCCGGTTATCTCCGATAGCGCATTTTGCGCTTCGCGCAGGTCTTCTGCTAACAATTCACCGGCACCATAGTTATTGAGCTGATCGCTTCCGGCCTTTAAAAATTGCTGAGCGTTGAGTAGCGCCTCAATATGCCGTCTGCGTGCCATAAAGCCGCCTTCGCAGCTGCTGTCGTAGCCCATACATTGTTTGAGATGCTGGCGTAGTAGGTCGATCCCTAAGTCTTGCTTGGCGCTGAGTCGTATCAGATGGCAATCCTGCTGTGAGTCGACTCCAGTAGACTCTCCACTGACATCGATTTTATTACGAATCACCGTTACCTTATCGAGGCTGGGTAGGTGTGAAATAAAGTCGGGCCAGATTTTGTCGGGGTTGGTCTCCGTGGTGCTGGAAGCATCGACCATCAATAGCACTCTATCGGCGTTACTAATCTCCTCCCAAGCGCGGTCGATACCGATTTTCTCGACGATATCATCGCTATCTCGCAGGCCAGCGGTATCGATGATATGCAGCGGCATACCGTCGATATGGATATGTTCACGCAGTACATCGCGCGTGGTACCGGCAATTTCGGTGACGATGGCAGATTCTTTACCCGCCAGTGCATTGAGTAGACTCGATTTACCAGCGTTGGGACGACCGGCGATGACGACGTTCATGCCTTCGCGTAGTAGGGCTCCTTGGCTGGCTTCGGTGAGTACCGCTTGCAGGTCGCAACCGATGGTTTCAAGGTCGTTAGCTACCTTGCCGTCGGCGAGAAAGTCGATCTCCTCTTCGGGGAAGTCGATAGCGGCTTCGACATAGATACGTAGCGTAATTAAGGCTTCAACCAGGGCGTGAATACGCCGTGAGAAGGCCCCTTGAAGCGATCGAAGGGCAGAGCGAGCAGCTTGTTCGGATGAGCTATCGATAAGGTCGGCGATCGCCTCGGCCTGGGCCAGGTCGAGCTTGTCGTTGAGAAAGGCGCGTTCCGAAAACTCACCCGGCTTGGCCGAGCGGGCACCGAGTGCGATAACTTCGCGCAGTAGCAGGTCGAGAATGACCGGACCACCGTGGCCCTGAAGCTCCAACACATCTTCGCCGGTGAAGGAGTGAGGGTTGGGGAAAAATAGCGCGATTCCCTGATCGATCTGTTGACCCTGTTGATCGTAAAACGAACCATAGTGGGCATAACGGGGTTGAGGGTCGATCCCTAGAATATGTTTGGCAATTTCACGCGTTTGCTTTCCGGAGATGCGGACAATCCCCACACCACCACGACCGGGAGGGGTGGCAACGGCGGCGATAGTAGCGGTATCGATCTGCATGAATTTGTCTCCGGTCAAGTTACCCCTACCGGCATCCGTGCCTCACAGGGTATACCGTACATCCTGTACATAAAAAGGCCCCTTGGTTACCCAAGGAGCCTTTTAAAACTATCGATAGCTTAGGCTTTTCTAGCTTGAACCTCGGCCTCGATAGTGCGAGTGATGGCCCATTGCTGTGCGATCGATAGCATGTTGTTAACTACCCAGTACAGCACCAAGCCAGCCGGGAACCATAAGAAGAAGAAGGTGAACATGAAGGGCAACATCTTCATCACCTTAGCCTGCATCGGATCGGGAGGGGTTGGGTTAAGCATCTGTTGGATAAACATCGTGGCACCCATCAGGATAGGCAACACAAAGTAGGGATCCATCACCGACATGTCTTGGATCCATAGCATGAACGGGGCATGACGCAGTTCGACACTTTCCAATAACACCCAGTACAGCGCGATAAATACCGGCATCTGAATCAGGATAGGCAGGCAGCCTCCCAACGGGTTGATCTTCTCTTTCTTATAGAGCTCCATCATCGCCTGGGACATCTTCTGACGGTCATCGCCGTACAGCTCTTTCAGACGGGTTAACTCGGGGCCAACAGCGCGCATCTTGGCCATCGACTTATAGGCTTTGGCCGACAGCGGGAAGAACAACCCTTTGACTGCCACGGTAACCAGAATGATCGCCAGACCCCAGTTGACCACGACACCTTGGATCACACCCAGTAACCAAAACAGCGGTTGAGCGATCCACCAGAGCCAGCCATAGTCGACGGTTAGTCTTAGGTGCGGAGCAACCCGCTCGAGAACATCTTGGATCTTCGGGCCGGCGTAGAAGCTGGCCGAGGTTGAACCCTGTTGACCTGGTCCGACATCAATAGAAGGCGAGACAAAACCGGCCAGGTAGTTGCCGTTACGCTCACGAGCAAAGTAGTTGTGGCTCTGGTCGGGGTTTGGAACCCAGGCGCTGACGAAATAGTGTTGCAGCATCGCCACCCAACCACCCTGCGACTTGCCTTTATAAGGGCTGTCATCGATATCATCGAACGGGTACTTTTCGAAATTGTTTTCACTGTTGGAGAACACAGGTCCTAGATAAGACTGCATTCCCATGCTGGTTTGCGATGATGGGTCAGCACTGTTGTCGCGTTTGATCTGGCCGAACAGGTTGCCCTGCCAAGGTTGATCACTCTGGTTATTGATCAGGTACTCGACCTTGATCTGGTAATCACCGCGGTTGAAGGTGAACCGCTTGGTGATGATAACGCCGTTGTCTTGGGCCAAGGTCAGATCGACACTTAGCTGGTCTTGATCATCAGTTAGCGTGTACTCACTTTGGCTGATGGTATAGCGAGGACGCTCACCCTTGCCATCGGGACCATTGGTTCCGGTAAGTCCTGACTGGGCGGTATAGACCCGGTTATCGTTCTGTTCTAGCAGTACGAAGGACTGATCGTTACCGAGTTGGGCTAGATATCCGGGCAGCGCAGCGTGGATGATATCGCCGCCGTAGGTATCGATTAGAACATCGAGGCTATCGGTGGTGACTTTGACCAATCCGCCTTGTTGAGGTTGGGTACTTAACTCGATAGCTGTGGCAGCTTGCTCGGTAACTGGGCTGTCGATAGCAGGAATATCGGAGGCGGCAGGCATCGCGTTCTGGTTGGTTGGCGCTGTCGGTACAGAGAGATCGGGAGCGCTGGAATAGGAAGAGACAGGTGTGCTGGCAACTGTCTGTGCCTGATGACCGTAATCTTCCTGCCACTGAAGAACCATGAGGTAGGAGATCACTGCCAGTGCAGTGATCAAACCGATACGTTGGAAATCCATGTTTGTAGTCTGCCGATGCTATTTAACTGTTACTGGGGCTGTTGGTGAAAAGGCGCTGCGCCAAAGCCAACTCTAATGTTGCACCTAGTCTCCGACTTGCGCCTGGCGAGCCGATTCGGACTTGAAATATTTACGGGTATATTTTTCTAACCGTTGCCAACTTTGCTCGATTAAACGGTGCAAAGCGGGGTTGTCCAGATCTCCCATGCCTTTACGCGCCAGTACCACGATATCCAGATTGGGTAACTCTGAACTTCGAAGCCGAAAGGATTGCCGGATGATACGTTTTACGCGGTTTCTTTGCACGGCCAAGCGAACGTTTTTTTTGGCTATAACTAGGCCGACACGGGGATGGGGGAGTTGGTTTGGAGTAGCCAGGATCAACAGGTTGCGATCCGAGACTTTAATCTTTGCGCCGTTGAAGACAGTCCGGTAATCCCCAGCGTTCAGTAAACGTGAACACCGGGGAAACTTGAAACCGGTCATAGGCGGCTAGTCTCTCTAATGAACTTAAGCGCTCAGAGACTTACGACCTTTAGAGCGGCGGCTAGCTACAATCTGACGGCCGTTCTTGGTAGCCATGCGAGCACGGAAACCGTGGTTGCGGGCACGTTTTAGTAAACTTGGTTGGAATGTTCTTTTGCTCATCACTCTATCCTACTTACTTATATTGAAGGGACGTTAACCCCTTACCTTTAAAATCAAAAGCGGAATTCTAGAGAAAACTGCCCGGCGCTGCAAACCCTATCCGGAATAGTTACGCAATTAATAGCCGCTTAATGGATTGCGGGTGTCATTCTTACTGTATAGAACGAAATGGTGTTTATTCTGTTCGTAAGTATATTTATGCTAATAAAATCAGTTAAGTACGATGTTGATAATAGTGGTATTTTCTGCTGATATCCAGTGTGCTTGCTGTGGATAAAAAAATAATCCATTTATGCTCACAAAAGCTGTAATGACGGCAGTTTAGAGGTGTTTGGTTCAGTCTTAGCTGTATAAAATTCGATCGGAGTAAAAAAATTATCAAATGGACCCTTAGGATCTGTGGATAACTGGTGTCTGAGTCGCTAGAATGGCTAAAAATTTTCGCAATGTGGTAAAGACCGAATGGTAGTGGGATTGTGGCAGACATGCTTGGGGTGTTTGGAACAGGAGTTTCCTTCCCAGCAGTTTAATACTTGGATTCGTCCGCTCAAAGCTGAGCAGGGAGATGAAGCCCAGTTGCGCCTGTTGGCCCCTAACCGGTTTGTGATGGATTGGGTTTCAGATAAGTATCTTCACAGGATCAAAGAGTTACTGAGCGAACACAGTGAAGATCAGGTTCGTGAAGTGGTGTTGGAAGTAGCAGGTTCTTCAGTTAGGGCCTTTACACCTACCGTTCACCGCTTAAACAGTCAGCCTCAAGCCTCAACGCAACGTCCCGCACAAGCGGTGGTTGATTCGCCAGCAGCGAGAAACCGCCCACTGAGCCAAGCTCCGGTTATGCCACTGAGACAGGTCGAATTACTGCCCTCAGAGCCAGCTCGAAAGGTAGAGGTCGAAGGCGGGATTCGTCACCAGACCCACCTCAATAAATTGTTCACCTTTGAAACCTTTGTTCAAGGTAAATCCAACCAGTTGGCCTTGGCTGCTGCTCAGCAAGTAGCTGAAAACCCCGGCAGCTCCTATAACCCGTTGTTTATTTATGGCGGCGTAGGCTTAGGTAAAACCCATCTGATGCACGCGGTGGGGGCTGGGATGCTTAAGCGCAATCCGAACGCCAAGATTGTTTATTTGCACTCGGAGCGTTTTGTAGCGGATATGGTTAAAGCGTTGCAACTCAACGCGATCAATGAATTCAAGCGTTATTACCGCTCTGTTGATGCCCTGTTGATCGATGATATTCAATTCTTCGCCAATAAAGATCGTTCTCAAGAAGAGTTTTTTCACACCTTTAACGCCTTGCTTGAGGGTGGCCAGCAGATGATTTTGACCTGCGATCGCTATCCCAAAGAAATTAACGGTCTAGAGGATCGATTGAAGTCTCGATTCGGCTGGGGATTAACGGTAGCGGTTGAGCCTCCTGAGCTGGAAACACGAGTGGCGATCCTGATGAAAAAGGCCGATGAAGCGCGTATTCGACTGCCTCACGATGCGGCCTTTTTTATTGCCCAGAAAATTCGTTCCAACGTTAGAGAGCTCGAAGGAGCATTGAAGAGGGTGATAGCGAACGCTCACTTCACTGGTAGCAAAATCACTACCGATTTTATCCGCGAGTCACTCAAGGATCTGTTGGCGCTACAAGATAAGCTGGTTAGTATCGATAACATCCAGCGCGTTGTGTCCGAGTATTACAAGATTAAGGTGGCAGACCTACATTCTAAGCGGCGTAGTCGCTCGGTCGCACGGCCAAGACAGGTAGCGATGGCATTATCCAAAGAGCTGACTAACCATAGCTTGCCAGAGATCGGTAACGCTTACGGTGGCCGTGACCACACTACCGTTTTGCATGCCTGCAGAAAGGTGAAAGAATTGCGTGAAATTGATCCAGATATTCGAGAAGATTACAAAAACCTACTGAGAACATTATCCTCGTAATGGATCGAGGATAGTCTCTCCACAGGAACCTGAAGCTAAGGGCGGGCTATGAAATTTACCATATCCAGAGAAGCACTGTTGAAACCCCTGCAGCTGGTCGCTGGCGTTGTCGAACGCCGTCAGACCCTGCCGGTACTGTCCAACATACTGTTGGTCGTCGAGGGCAGTCAGTTGTCGATGACCGGCACCGATCTGGAAGTAGAAATGATCGGCCGGATCGATCTGGAGCATCCAGCAGAACCCGGCTCTATTACGGTTCCAGCAAAAAAGCTGATGGATATCTGTAAGTCGCTGCCCGATAGCGCTGATATCGAGCTGACGTTGACCGGCCAAAAGGTGATTATCAAAGGCGGACGCAGCCGCTTTACACTTTCTACTCTGCCAGCCTCCGAGTTTCCTAACGTAGAGGATGGTCCTGAGAACTTGGACATCACTATCGCCCAAGGCGCGCTCAAGCGATTGATCGACCGTACCGGCTTTGCGATGGCGCAACAGGATGTACGTTATTACCTAAACGGCATGTTGTTAGAGCTAACTGCCAGTCAGTTACGTACTGTGGCTACCGATGGGCATAGATTGGCGACATCCACCTACCAGGTAGATTCGGATATTCCGGATAAGCTGCAGGTCATCGTGCCGCGTAAAGGTATTTTGGAGTTAGCACGCTTGCTTGAGGATGGAGATACCTGTGCCGATTTGGTGGTCGGTAGCAATCATATCCGTGTCAGCACCGGCGAATATACCTTCACCTCCAAATTGGTCGATGGAAAATTCCCGGATTATGAGCGCGTTATTCCCAAAGGGGGCGACAAGCTAATCATTGCCGATCGTCAGGAACTGCGGCAGGTATTGAGCCGGATCGCGATCCTATCTAACGAGAAATACCGTGGTGTTCGGTTAGGGTTAACCGATGGCTATCTACAGGTCATGGCTAATAATCCAGAGCAGGAAGAAGCCGAAGAAACGTTGGCGGTCGATTACCATAGTGCTCCTATGGAGATCGGTTTCAACGTTAACTACCTGCTTGATGCGTTATCGATCCTCTCTGAAGATATGATCAAAATATCAATGATTGATCCTAACAGTAGTGCGTTGGTTGAAGCGGTCGACTCTAGCGATAGTGTCTATGTGATCATGCCGATGCGGATGTAGGAGATAACCGTTTTTGACTGGGCCCATTTGCCATCGCAAATGGGCCCATTTTGTTTTTAGCCAGTCTGTAGTGTGCTCTGAATGTCGATTAGCCAGCTATCCATTTCACATCTACGCAATATCGCATCACTCAAGCTAGAGCTATCTCCGCAGACCAATCTGTTCTATGGCGCTAACGGTAGCGGTAAGACATCGATCCTAGAAGCCGTTCACCTGCTCAGCCTAGGGCGATCGTTTCGCACCTCCAAGCATAAACACTATATTCAACATCAACAGCTCAACACGGTGTTGTTTGGCCGCATCCTTGGCGAGGCGGGGGAGCTGCCGATCGGCTTTCAGCGGCAGTCCGATGGTAGCCTTAAAATTCGTATCGCAGGCGAGCCGATAGACTCGTTAGCGACGCTGGCAGAACTGCTGCCGATTCAGTTGATCAACTCAGATACCTTCTTGTTATTAGAGGGAAGTCCATCCGTTAGACGGCAATATATCGACTGGGGAGGATTCCACTTAGAGCCGCGCTTTTTAGCTGCCTGGAAAGCGGTTAGAAGAGTATTACAGCAGCGCAATAGTCTACTGAAATATGGTAAACTCGAGCCTTCGGTTCGAGCTGCGTGGGACCGTGAATTTATAGACCGTTCGCAGGAGCTAGACGGCTATCGGCAAGCTTATTTAGATCTGTTGCTGCCCTGCTTTGAACAACTTCTCAAGCAGCTGATTGAGCTTGATCAGCTCAGCCTGCATTATCATTGCGGCTGGGACAAAAAACGCGGTCTGGATACGGTATTAGAACAGGGTTTTGATAGGGACCGCAGCTTAGGTTTTACTCAGCAAGGTCCGCAGCGGGCGGATTTGAAGGTAAAGCTCAGCGGGATGATGGCTGCCGATGTGCTATCACGCGGCCAGCAGAAATTGGTTGTCAGCGCGCTGAAGGTGGCTCAAGGCTATTTGTTAAGGCAACAGACCCAGCGTAGCTGCGTTTACCTGATTGACGATCTACCTGCCGAACTCGATCGGCAGCACCGGCAGCGGTTGTGCCGGCTACTCGAACAGCTCAATAGCCAGGTACTGGTCACCAGTACCGATAGAGAGGCTTTTGCTGGTTGTTGGAGTGAACATGTTGAGGTGCGTGACTTTGCGATAAGTGAAGGCGCTCTTGCGTAATCTGATTGCATTGACCCATAGAGGGTTAATAACGGGAGTTAGGAATGAGCGACGGAACTGAGAACGCTTACGATTCGTCCAGTATCAAGGTATTGAAAGGCCTGGATGCAGTACGCAAACGTCCGGGTATGTATATCGGCGATACCGACGATGGCACCGGCCTTCACCATATGGTGTTCGAGGTGGTGGATAACTCCATCGATGAGGCGTTGGCCGGGTTCTGTAGCAGTGTCGACGTTATTATTCATCCCGATGAAACCATCAGTGTGTTCGATGATGGCCGTGGTATACCGGTCGATATCCACGAGGAAGAGGGTGTATCTGCCGCCGAAGTTATCATGACGGTACTGCATGCCGGCGGTAAGTTCGACGATAACACCTACAAGGTCTCCGGTGGTTTGCACGGGGTGGGTGTTTCGGTGGTTAACGCGCTGTCGACTGAACTGAAGCTGACCGTTCGCCGCAACAACAAAGTGTACGAGCAAGTTTATCACCACGGTGTTCCCGCCAGTCCGATGGCGGTTGTGGGTGATACCGAGACGACCGGTACCCGGGTCCATTTTAAACCGTCGCCGGAAACCTTCACTAACATCGAGTTTCAATACGACATCCTGGCCAAGCGACTGCGTGAACTGTCGTTTCTGAATTCAGGTGTCTGTATCAACCTTAAAGATGAGCGTAGCGGTAAAGCGGATACGTTTATGTACGAGGGTGGTGTCAGTGCTTTTGTTGAGTATCTGAATCAAAACAAGACCGCTATCAACCAGGTTTTTCATTTTACCGATACCAACGCAGAAGACATTGTTGTAGAAGTGTCGCTGCAGTGGAATGACAGCTACTCCGAGAGCATCCATTGTTTCACCAATAACATTCCTCAGCGCGACGGCGGCACCCACCTGTCGGGCTTCCGTGCCGCACTGACGCGTTCGTTGAACAGCTATATCGACTCGGAAAGCGTGCAGAAAAAGTCTAAGGTTGCGACCTCGGGCGATGATGCGCGTGAAGGCTTGACGGCGATCATCTCGGTTAAGGTTCCCGACCCTAAGTTTTCCTCGCAGACAAAAGACAAGCTGGTTTCCTCGGAAGTTAAGACGGCGGTCGAAGTGGCGATGTACAAGCACCTGAGTGACCACCTGCAAGAGCACCCCACCGAGGCTAAAGCGATCGTTGGCAAGATGATCGATGCAGCACGTGCCCGTGAAGCGGCTCGTAAGGCGCGAGAGATGACCCGTCGTAAGGGGGCGCTGGATATTGCAGGTTTGCCTGGAAAACTGGCTGATTGCCAAGAGAAAGACCCTGCGCTGTCTGAAATCTACCTGGTGGAGGGTGATTCCGCTGGTGGTTCGGCTAAACAAGGGCGTGACCGTAAGACTCAAGCGATCTTGCCGCTCAAGGGTAAGATCCTTAACGTAGAGAAAGCGCGCTTCGATAAGATGCTCTCCTCTGCCGAAGTTGGCACGTTGATTACGGCGCTAGGTTGCGGCATCGGACGCGAAGAATTTAACCCAGATAAGTTGCGCTATCACAGCATCATTATCATGACCGATGCCGACGTCGACGGTTCGCACATCCGTACTCTGTTATTGACCTTCTTTTTCCGCCAGATGAATGTATTGGTCGAGCGTGGTCATGTATTCATTGCTCAGCCACCGCTCTACAAGATCAAAAAGGGTAAGCAGGAGCAGTATCTTAAAGATGATGAAGCGCTGGATAATTTCATGCTTCAAGCTGCACTTGATGGCACTAGCTTGCATGTTAATCCTTCTGCACCGGGTATTACCGACTCGGGTCTTGAATCGTTGATTAACGAGTTTCGGCATGTCCAAAAACTGATTACCAGAATGTCACGTTTGTACCCTGAAGATGTGCTTCAGCGGATGATCTACGCCCCGGAGTTGTCGGAAGAGATGCTACGAGACCGTGAGACAGTAGCGGGCTGGACTCGTGATCTGGTTTCTAGCATTGAAGTCGAAAATAGCAAAGCCAGTACTTTTGAATCCAGTGTGGATAATGATACCGAGCGTCACCTTTATCTTCCGCAAGTGATTGTTACCTCTCACGGTGTGCCGCATTACTACACCTTTGGTTATGATTTCTTCCTGTCGGGTGAGTACCAAGCGCTGATTAATCTGGGTAAAACGCTGATAGGTTTGCTGGAGGAGGGAGCCTATATTCAACGCGGTGAACGTAAGCTAGAGATCACCAAGTTTGAACAAGGTCTCGACTGGTTGATGGCTCAGGCAAAGCGCGGCTATTACATCCAGCGTTATAAGGGTTTGGGTGAGATGAACCCAGAACAGCTTTGGGAAACGACTATGGATCCTGAATGCCGTCGGATGCTGCGGGTAACAATCGAGGATGCTATCGCTGCGGATCAGATGTTCACTACGCTGATGGGTGACGAAGTGGAACCGCGCCGTCAATTCATCGAAACCAATGCGCTGAATGTGACCAATCTCGATATCTGATCTGATAGTTATTGCTCAGTATTGAGCGTGCGAGTAATGAAAAGGCCATCTTTATGATGGCCTTTTTTGTGGTGTTTAAATCATCCGTTGCGTCTTATCCGCATGACGATAAGAGCGGCACCAACCAGCAGTACGCTGCTTGGTTCAGGAATGGTGTTGGCCATTGCTCCTGGCGTTGGTATCTGCTGCGCTGAAAAATCACTAAGATTATCGCCGTTGTTAGCGGTTCGGTTCAGGCTCCAACCGGCGCTGATATCAGCCGTTGGATTACCGTTTCCGGCATTGAATAGCGTGGCATCACCGTATTGCAGTGCGTCGATGATGTCCCCCAAAGGGTTCCAAAGCTGGATAGCATCCGGTCCGTTTTGCCAGTCTACATTGGCGATCCAGTCACGCTGGGTAGCGACTAGAAGGTTGGCATCGGCAGTGGCAATTAACAATATACCGTCTGCGGGAACCACTGCTCCACTCAAATTTAGACTGCGATAGATATCGCCATTTCTCCCGTTGATGCCTATCAGTTGCCACCCCACAAGGTCCATTCCAGGGGTGCCAAACAGCTCGGTGAACGCGTCGTCGCTATCACTGCCATCGCCATCGTATAACACCTCCTGAATGATCAGGCTGGCGTAAGCGTTGAGCGGTAGGGTTATTAGCAACAGTGCTGTTAAGAGTGCGCGTATAGTTGGGTTAGATAGATTATTTTTAACGAGGTATTTTTGCATTAGGTGTTCCTCTCCTTGGATTACCTGCGGGCTGCTGCTGTAGCGACGTCTGTAGTTAGATAGGCTGAATGGCGATTGAGTTTATGGACGTCCTGTCCTGCTCAATGCGCGTTGCAGTCATCAAGGTATAGCATAAATGCGTGCCCTATGAATGAGCGCACAGAGTGTTTCACGTGAAACATTAGGCTGTTATTCGTTGGTGTCTGAGTTGCTTAGATAACGCTTCTGAAAGGCAGCATTGGCAGTCTCAAATAGTAAAGCGTGGCGTTGGGCAAGCTGTTGATGGTCGTGATCGTACCCGCCGCCAATCACGCAGGCTGTTGGAAGGTTAAGCCGTTGAGCCCACTCGATCACATGGCGATCTCTTTTGCGGATACCGTCATCTGAAAGAGCTAGCAACCCGAGCCGATCATCAAGGTGCACATCCGAGCCAGCATCGTAAATCAGCAGATCAAAGGGCTTGTGCTGCTCCAGTTGAGACAGTGTCTGTGTGAGCATCTGGAGGTACTCTGCGTCACCAGTGCCGTTCGCTAGCGCCACGTCTAAATCGCTGCATTGTTTGTCGAAAGGGTAGTTGTTCTGTGCGTGTATCGAGCAGGTAAAGCAGCGTGATTCATGACGCAAAATATGCGCACTGCCGTCTCCTTGGTGTACGTCGCAATCGAGAATCAATATACGTTTCACGTGACGTTGCTTAAGTAGGGTCATTGCAGCTACTGCAAGATCGTTAAACACGCAAAAGCCTTGGCCATGATCTGAAAAAGCGTGATGCGTTCCGCCAGCGAGATGGCAGGCGAGCCCATTTTTGAGCGCCAATTGACATGCCTGCAGGGTTCCGCCAACGGCGGTAAGGGTTCGAGTGACCAGTGCTTGAGACCAGGGAAGCCCGAGTAGCTTTAACGCATCCTGGCTGATATGACCGCCGATAAAAGCATCGACATAGTCGCTATCATGAGCCAGTTTTAACCACTCTGTCGGGCAGGGAGATGAGATGTGGGTATTGGCGTTGTTGGCGATGCTGCGCTGTTGAAGAAGTTCGTAGAGCAAGCGGTATTTATCCATTGGGAAACGGTGTTTTGGATTCCACGGAATGCTGTAGTTGTGGCTGTAGACAAGCGGAACGCCGATTGAAGGCGTGTTGTGTTTCACGTGAAACCTATTGCTTATGGGGATTCATTGAGCAGGTAGTCGACCGCAGCGGCTAGATCAACAAAGTGATCGACCGACTCCAAGCCCTTGCCACTGGCCAAGGTTTTTTGGCCTTTGCCGGTCAGTACTAGCAGTGCACGGCAACCGCAGGCTTGCCCAGCTTGGAGATCCCGCAGGCTGTCACCGATCATGATCGCACCTTTGGCGGAACCGTTAAGGCTGGCTTCGATTTGCTGGATGAGACCGGGAAGTGGCTTACGGCAGATGCAGGCATCGTCAGGGCTGTGAGGGCAGTAGAAGATACCGTTGATACGTCCGCCAGCTTGCTCGACCAGTGTGGTCATTTTCTGGTGCATCGCATCCAGATCAGACTGCTGAAAGTAACCGCGCCCCAAACCTGATTGATTGGTTGCGACCATAACGGTAAAACCAGCCTGAGTGAGACGGGCGATCGCTTCCGCACTTCCAGGAATCGGGATCCATTCCTCGGCTGATTTTACGTACGCATCGGAGTCCTGATTGATGACGCCGTCGCGATCTAGAATTACCAGTTTGTTCATGTAGTCGTGCCTATCAAAATAAAATGAGCGGACATTGCTAGCGCATATTTGGCTATCACGGCATAGCGTACATCCGGTACATCGCCGCTAACACCATCCATGGCTACCGCGGCATACCGTACATCCTGTACATCGCCGCTAACACCATCCATGGCTACCGCGGCATACCGTACATCCTGTACATAAAAAAGCCGGTGTAGAGTATACACCGGCTTTCGAGTGGAGCAGGTTTGCTGGTTTACAGTAGAGATATATCTGCGACTAACATGAATCTAGAACGTAGTTGGTTGAGCAGTCTAATCCGGTTAGTCCGAATAGCCTCGTCATCTGCCATCACCATAACGTCTTCAAAGAACTGATCGATAGTGGGCTGTAGACCTGCTAATTTCTCCAGAATGCCTTTGTAGTCACCCTGGGTTAGCAAGGTGTTGATTGTGGCATTAAGGCTTTCCAGGGCGCTGTAAAGAGCGCTTTCAGACTCCTCTTGGAATAGAGCCTTATTCGGGGGCAATGACCCCAGAGCTTTCTGTTTAGCTAGAATGTTGGCAACGCGTTTATTGGCGGCTTCAAGGGATTCTGCCTGAGGCAATGTACGAAAGTGATTGACCGCCTGTACGCGTCGATCGAACTCCAGAGGTTTGGTTGGACGTATAGCCATTACTGCTAGGAAAACTTCGGCAGGGACACCTTCGTCGGCATACCATGCACGGAAGCGTTCTAGCATGAATGCTAGTACTTGTTGTTCAAGTCCGGCACGAGCAGGTAAGTTGCTGTGTAAGTCTGCTGCCTGTTCCAGTAACAGTTGCAGATCCAAATCCAACTTATGCTCGACCATAATGCGCAGGGTACCGAGGGTGGCACGACGCAACGCGAAGGGGTCTTTACTACCGGTAGGTGGCTGCTTGATACCGAATAATCCAACCAGGGTATCGAGTCGATCGGCCAATGCGATAGCGATACCGGTACGCGTTTGTGGCAAGGTATCACCGGCAAACTTAGGCAGGTACTGCTCGTTGATTGCCGCAGCCACTTCCGCGGGCTCACCATCGTTGAGTGCGTAATAAGAACCCATCAGGCCCTGTAGATCGGTGAACTCCAGTACCATCTCGGTAACCAGATCGGTCTTGGCTAACTTAGCCGCTCGCTCTGCCCAGTCGCTGTTGCCGCCGATCTGTTGCGCAATGAGGGTCGCCAACTTTGCCACGCGCTCAGCTTTATCATGAACCGTTCCTAACTCGACTTGGAACACGATCGATTTCAATTTCTCGATACGTGATTCAAGGCTGCTCTTCTTATCGGTTTCGAAGAAGAATGCAGCGTCAGACAGACGCGGGCGAATCACCTTTTCATTACCGGCAATCACTTGCTGGGGGTCTTTGCTCTCGATGTTGGACACTGTGATGAAGTGCGGTTGAATCTTGCCCTCTGCATCGACCACGTGGAAATATTTCTGGTGCTCCTTCATCGATGAGATCAAGGCCTCAGCAGGGACCTCCAGGAAACGCTGCTCGAAGCGTCCAGCCAGAGCGACGGGCCATTCGTTCAAGCCGGTGACTTCGTCCAGTAAGGCTGGATCGATAACGGCCTGTGCCTTCAAGGTGGCGGCGGCGAAATTGACCTGCTCTTCGATGTTGGCGCGACGCTTGGCGAAGTCGGCAATGACATAACCGGTCTCGGCTAGCACGCTTTCATATTCACTCGGTGCCATCAATTCGATCGGCTTGTTGTAGTGGAAACGATGGCCGTAGGTCTGGCGTCCGGTCTGGCGTCCAAGGATCTGTGCATCAACCACTTCGTCACCGAACAACATCACGCACCAGTGTGCCGGGCGGACAAACTCGGTGCGGTTAGCGCCCCAGCGCATGCGCTTAGGGATCGGTAGCTTGGCTAAAGATTGATTAACGATATCGGCGAGTAATGCTTGCGCAGGCTTGCCCTGTTGCTGTGACTTAAACAGGTAGTACTGGCCTTTGTCGGTATCCAGTGTTTGCAGTTCAGCAACGCTGACACCACAGCCTCGGGCGAAACCTTCCACCGCTTTTTCAGGCGCCTTGGTTGAGGGGCCGCGTTTCTCCAGATCCAGATCCGGTTGGCGGCTATCGAGTGCCGAAACCAATACCGCCAGACGGCGGGGGGAGGCAAAAAGTTTGGCGGACTGATAGCCTAAATTTGCTTCTTTTAGCCCCGCTTCGATCTCTGCACCGAACGCTTGGGACAGCGTTTTTAGCGCCTTGGGAGGAAGCTCTTCAGTGCCGATCTCGACCAGGAAATCTTGGCTAGTGTTGTTAAGATCGGTCATCAGTTGTTCTCCCCGCTAGCATTGAGCAGTTCGTTTCTAAGGGCCTCATCAGCCAGTGGGAAACCTTTAGCTTTACGTGTCTCGTAGTAGGTTTCACACACGGCGCGAGCCAGTGTCCGAACCCGCAGGATGTAACGCTGACGCTCGGTGACTGAGATTGCGTGACGGGCATCCAGCAGGTTGAACACGTGCGAGGCTTTCATCACCATCTCGTAGGCGGGCAGTGCTAAGCCTTTCTCAACCAGTCGGCTGCTCTCTTTTTCGTAGTTATCGAAGCAGCTGAACAGGAAGTCGACATCGGCTTCTTCGAAGTTGTAGGTCGACATCTCGACTTCGTTCTGGTGGAACACATCGCCGTAGGTCACCTTGCGCTGCGGACCGTCGGTCCAGATCAGGTCGTAGATGCTGTCGACGCCCTGCAGATACATGGCGATCCGCTCAAGCCCGTAGGTGATCTCGCCGGTGACAGGAAAACACTCGAGACCGCCGACCTGTTGGAAGTAGGTGAACTGGGTCACTTCCATGCCGTTGAGCCAAACTTCCCAACCCAAACCCCATGCACCCAGCGTTGGTGATTCCCAGTTATCCTCGACGAAGCGGATATCGTGCACCAGTGGGTCGATGCCGAGCATTCTGAGCGAGTCGAGATAGAGCTCTTGAATGTTATCCGGGGAAGGCTTCATCACCACCTGAAACTGGTAGTAGTGCTGCAGGCGGTTAGGGTTCTCGCCGTAGCGACCGTCAGTAGGACGGCGACAGGGTTGAACGTAAGCGGCGCTCCATTTTTCTGGGCCAACGGCGCGCAGGGTTGTCGCTGGGTGAAAGGTACCTGCTCCCACCTCCATATCCAGTGGCTGTACGAGCACGCAGCCCTGTTCCGCCCAGTATTGCTGCAGCGCCAGGATCAGTCCCTGGAAGGTGCTGACATCGGCTTTTATCGGGTCACTCACGGTTTTGTCACCATCTCAATTGGTTTCAAGGCTTACTGGGGTTGTCCGGTATTCAAGCTGCGCAACGATTTTGCGGTTTAAATGCCCGAGCCCCATCGATTCAAACCGGGCATTATACATCAAGCCGGTCGTTATTTGGGCAGTTAAACGGCGTCTAAAAGGCTGTGAATAAGCTGTGTATAGCTGTGGATAAATGGGCATATTGGTCAGCATTACGCCAACCAATAGAGCCTGGTTACTTGCGTGCGACCAAATAGGCTTGGTTGCGTAGCCCTTGCTCTAGCTTGCCGCTATCTAGCTCTTCGCGGTAGACCAGCGGTGTCAGTGCGCCAAACAGGCTAAGTAGTTCGCCTTGTTGAAGCAAAAATTGAGGATTACTGGGCCCCGATTGGTTGATCTTGGCGCGGGTGAAGGTTTGGTAAAACAGCAATCCTGAGGGTTTGAGCGCAGCGATAATGGCGGGGCAGAGCGAACGCTCAAGAAAACCGGTGACGCAGATAAGATCAAAGCTTTCGGGGCTGAGTGAGTGCTGCTGGATATCAATACAACGTGCTTGGAGCGGCAGTTGCTGTAGCTCGGCTAGCTGCTGAAGCTTATCGATTGCGATATTGGACAGATCCCAGGCTTGGGTGTTGAGGCCTTGTCCTGCCAACTCTAGGGCGTTACCGCCCAGCCCACAGGCTAGCTCCAAGGCGTTGCCTTGCAGAGGCAGTAGGTGCAGGTTATCGGTTATTACCCGTGCGGCCGGGTTGATCCGCTCGGCCTGTTGGTAACGCTGGTTCCACTTTGCCTGCTGTGGATTGTTGGGTTGGGCTGAGTTTGATTTAACCACGGCCAATATCTCCAAACTGACCACCGGTTAGCTTGAGCAGATCGGCAGGAGCAAGCTCTATCTCCAGACCGCGCTTACCGCCGCTGACAAACAGCGTGCTGAGGCTTTCGGCGCTCTGGTCGAGAATCAATGGTAGCCGCTTTTTCTGTCCCAACGGGCTGATGCCTCCGAGCAGGTAACCGGTTGCGCGCTGGGCTTCCTGCGGATCGGCCATTGCGACTTTCTTGCTGCCCAGCAGACTGCCTAGCGCTTTCAAGTCGAGGCTGCCCGAAACCGGAACCACGCCGACAGCCAGCCGTTTGGGATTACCGTCAAGGCTGACCAGCAGTGTTTTAAACACTTGCTTAGCAGCGATGCCGAGTGCATCAGCGGCCTCTTCCCCGTACGACTGAGTACCGGGGTCATGATGATAACTATGGGTCTGGTAAACGATTTTGGCCTTTTTGGCGCAGTTAACGGCAGGGGTCATAGGGCTCTTCTCCGTATTAGCGACGCCAGAAGGCAGGAGTGAACAGTACCAGTAGGGTAAATACCTCGAGTCGCCCAAGTAGCATCGAGAAGCACAGTATCCATTTGGCGGTATCGTTGAGGTCGCCGTAGTGGGCGGCGACGTCACCCAAGCCGGGGCCAAGGTTGTTGAGCGTAGCCCCGACAGCCGTCCAGGCGGTGACCTGATCTAGCCCGGTTCCAAGCAGCGCAATCAGCATGATCACAAATACGATCAGATAGACCGAAAAGAATCCCCACACCGCTTCGGCAACGCGGTCAGGAATGGCGCGATTGCCGAGTTTGATCGGCATGATCGCATTGGGGTGGAGTAGCCGGGTGACTTCACGCATCCCCTGTTTGAGGATGATCAGCACCCTGATCACCTTCATTCCACCGCCGGTTGATCCGGCGCAGCCACCGGCAAAGGCGGCGATAAACAACAAGAAGGGCAGCATTGTCGGCCAATGAGCGAAGTCTGCAGTGGCGAAGCCAGTTGTGGTGGCGATCGAGACCACCTCGAACAGTGCGTTACGGAGCGCGTCTAGCCCGGCAAAGGTACCGGTCAGTTGCAGTACAATCGTACAAAAGAAAGTGATGCCTACCAGGATGCTGAGGTAGAAACGAAACTCGGGATCACGCCAGTAATGGCGTAGGCTTTTCTGCTTCCAGGCACTGAAGTGGAGGGCAAAGTTGACCGCCGAGATCACCATAAAGAAGATCGCAATCGCCTCGATCATCGGATTGTTGAAGTAGCCGATACTGGCGTCGTGGGTCGAGAAACCGCCGATCGCCACCGTCGAGAAGCTGTGGCAAATGGCATCGAACAGGGTCATACCTGCCAGCCAGTACCCCAGTGCACAGGCGATAGTCAGCGACAGGTAGATGTACCATAGCGCTTTGGCAGTTTCGGTTATTCGAGGAGTCAGTTTGGAATCTTTGACCGGACCGGGTGTTTCGGCCCGGTAGAGCTGCATCCCCCCGATGCCGAGCATCGGTAGGATGGCTACTGCCAACACGATGATACCCATGCCGCCAAACCACTGCAGCTGTTGGCGATACCACAGGATCGACTCGGGAAGCAGGTCGATGCCGGTAATCACCGTGGCACCTGTTGTCGTCAATCCAGATACCGATTCAAACACGGCATCGACGACAGACAGGTGCGGCACGGCTGACAGCATTAGCGGGATCGAACCGAACAGTCCCAGTACGGTCCAGAACAATACCGTGATCAGGAAGCCGTCGCGGGTGCGCAGATCTTGGCGAACCTTGTAAAACGGTATCCAGGTGAAAAAGCCGGTGATCAGGGTGATGCCAAAGGCGATCAGAAACGGCATCGACGAACCGTCGTTAAAGATGTACGAGACCGCCACAGGCGGTAGCATGCTGAAGCTGAACACCATCATCAGGATGCCGAGAATGCGTAAGATAACGCGGAAATGCATGGCCGCTAGCGCTCCCTAAACCGAAACTAGAAAAAGGTCAGACCGACTTGGAACAGTCGTTCGACATCGGGAATGCGGCGCTTATCGATCAGGAACATGATCACGTGGTCGCCATTTTGAACCACCACATCGTCATGGGCGATCAGCACCTCATCGTTGCGCACGATCGCACCGATGGTGGTACCACGGGGTAGGTCAATATCTTCTATCGCCTTACCTACCACCTTGGAGCTACGGCTGTCACCGTGGGCGATCGCTTCCATCGCTTCGGCAGCACCACGACGTAGAGAGTGAACGTTTACTACGTCTCCGCGCCTTACATGAGTAAGTAGGCTGCCTATAGTTGCCTGCTGAGGTGAGATGGCGATATCGATCACGCCTCCTTGAACCAGGTCAACATAAGCCGGATTGTTGATCAGTGTCATCACGGTTCGAGCACCGAGTCGCTTGGCCAGCATCGAGGCCATGATATTGGCTTCGTCGTCGTTGGTCAGGGCGCAGAATACATCGGTGCCTTCGATGTTTTCTTCCAGTAATAGCTCCTGATCCGAGGCGCTGCCTTGCAGCACGATGGTGTGGTCAAGCTCGTTGGCGAGAATATTACAGCGTTTGATATTGCGCTCGATGATCTTGACCTGATAATCCTTTTCTAAGGTGCGAGCAAGGTTAGAACCGATGTTGCCACCGCCAGCGATGATGATCCGCTTGTAGGGGTTATCTAGTCGGCGTAGCTCACTCATTACCGAGCGAATATCCTTGCGTGCGGCGATGAAGAACACCTCATCGTCGGCTTCGATAATGGTATCGCCCTGCGGGATAATCGGGCTGCCACGACGGAAGATCGCTGCGACCCGGGTATCGACGTTGGGCATGTGCGAGCGCAAGAAGGCGATCTCATGGCCAACCAGCGGACCACCATAAAAGGCTTTAACCGCAACAAGTTGTGCTTTACCGTCGGCAAAATCGAGCACCTGAAGCGCGCCTGGGTGTTGAATCAAGCGCTTGATATGACGGGTGACAAGTTGCTCGGGGCTGATCAGTACGTTGATCGGGATCGCTTTATCCGAAAACAACCGCTCTTTCTCGGCTAGAAAACCGTGGCCACGAATCCGGCCGATGCGGGTCGGTGTATGAAAGATCGAATGGGCCACCTGGCAGGCGACCATATTGATGGTGTCGGAGTTGGTCACCGCGATCAGCATATCGGCGTCTTCGCCACCGGCCTGTTCCAAGATGTCTGGCGAGGCACCCTGGCCCTCGAGGGTACGGATATCGAGTCGATCTTGCAGTTCCCGCAGTCGAGCGCCGTCGGTATCGACAATGGTGATGTCATTGGCCTCGTTGGCCAGGTTTTCTGCCAGGGTCGCACCGACCTGGCCGGCTCCCAGAATAATGATCTTCATCGCTTAGGCGCTGACCTCATTGTGTATGTCGGCTTTTTCCAATACTGCATAGTAAAAACCGTCGTGACCATTGGGCTGTGGAAAAAGTTGCCGTCCGGCTGGTTGGGTCAGTCCCCAGCTAGCCTCGATCGGCCGTTCGCGAGCATCGGCTTGTTGGGTCAAAAACGCCGAGATCACCCGTTCGTTTTCTTGAGGCAGCACCGAACAGGTGGCGTAGACCAGTCTGCCACCAGGCTTAAGCATCGGCCACAAGTTGGCTAAGATGTGGCGCTGCAACTGCGCCAGTTTATCGATATCCTCGGGCCGCCGCAGATGTTTTATATCGGGGTTGCGACGGATCACACCGGTGGCTGAGCAGGGGGCGTCTAGCAGGATCCGGTCAAAGGGTTTGCCGTCCCACCAATCCGCACAGGCGGCATCGGCAGCTAGCAATTGGCAGTTCAGGTCGAGCCGGTCCAGATTTTGCTGTACCCGCTGCAGCCGATCATCGCTGATATCTAAAGCCAGGCAGTGTTCCATTCCCGGTTGCAGCTCGAGCAGGTGGCAGGTTTTTCCACCTGGCGCGGCGCAGGCATCGAGTATCCGTTCGTCTGGTTGCGGGTCGAGCAGGTTGGCGGCTAGCTGGGCGGCTTCATCCTGGACGCTGGCAAGCCCTTGTTCAAACCCGGGCAGTTGCAGCACATCGACAGCCTGTAGCAGGGTAATGCCGTCTTCGGAATAGGGGCACAGAGTGAAGCCGATGCCGGCTTGCTCCAATTGCTGGCTGTAGGCTTGGCGTTGGATCAGCCGTTGATTGACGCGTAGCGTCATCGGCGCCTGCAGGTTATTCTGGCTCAGGATCGCATCAACCTGATCGGGCCAGACCTTGGTTAGCTTGCCGATCAACCAAGCCGGATGGGCGTACTGGAACTCCGCGTTGGAACTGAGGGTGCTGGTGAGTTCGGCTTCGCGGCGTTGGAAGTTTCGCAGAATGCCGTTGATCAACCCTTTGGCCCAAGGCTTTTTTAGCTTGGCGGTCACCTGTACCGTTTCGCTGATGGCTGCGTGAGCCGGAATACGGGTGTAACCGAGTTGGTAGAGTCCTAGCAGGATCAGTGCTTGGATATCCTGATCCTTACGTTTGAGCGGTTTGGGCATCAATTCGGCGGCGATCAGCTGTAGTCTGGGCAAGAACCGCATCGTGCCATAGCAGAGCTCACGCAGCAGCGGGTGCTCGCTGGGGTCCAGCTTATCGAGTTGCGGCGCTAGCGTTGAGGCTAACGAACCATCCTGCTTCAGGATCGGGGTTAAGGCGCGAACGGCGTGCAAGCGAACACTCATTCTGCGTTGCCTGCATCAAATTGGTTACCGGCGCGGAACAGGTCTTGGTTGCCGTTGAGCAGAGTTTTGACCGGTTGTTTTGTTTTACCAGGAATCTGCAACCGGGTTAGCCGGAGAATGCCGTTACCGGTGGCTACGGCTAACCCTCGGTTGTCTGCGTTGATTAAGCTTCCTGGTGACTGGTCGCTGTTGCCATCTTCAACCTCCGCTTCCCATATGCGTATACGTTCATCATTAAGTCGGCTGAACGCGACTCTGGAGGGATTTAAACCGCGAATCTTACGACATAGTTGCTCAGCGCTATGCCGCCAATCGAGTTCGCTTTCTTCCTTTTCGAGTTTATGAGCATAGTTGGCGTTTTTGTCATTCTGAGAGGTGGGAATGGCTTTCCCACCGGCGAGTTGCTCGATAGTTTCGAGTAAGGCCGTAGAGCCTAAGCCCATTAAGCGTTCGCCCAGTGTTCCCGCCGTATCATGCTCATAAATTGGGCAAGATTGGATGTAGAGCATATCCCCTGTGTCTAAGCCTTCGTCCATCTGCATGATGGTGACGCCGGTCTGTTGGTCGCCGGCCATAATTGCCCGCTCGATAGGGGCTGCTCCGCGCCAGCGCGGCAGCAGTGAGGCGTGCACATTGATGCAACCCAGCTTTGGAGTCTCAAGAACCACTTTGGGTAACAGCTGACCGTAGGCGACCACTACCATCAGGTCGGCATCGAACCGGGCCAGCATCTGCTGCTCGTCGTCAGACTTGAGGCTCAGGGGTTGGCAGACGGTGATACCGGTCTGCTGCGCCAACTGTTTGACTGGGCTAGGTATTAATTTTTTGCCCTTTTTGCCACTCTTGTCGGGTGGTGTATAAACCGCCACCACCTGGTGCCGACTGTTGATCAGGGCTTCAAGATTGGCGGCGGCAAACTCGGGGGTGCCGGCAAATACGATACGCAGCGGCGGATTTTGCATGGTCTGGCCTTATTTCAACCAGGCCTGCTAGGGCCTGGGTAGGGATGTGGGTATCAGGCCTGCTCTTCCTGACGATGTTTCTTTTCCAGTTTCTTGCGGATGCGGTTGCGCTTTAGCGGTGAGACATAGTCGACAAACAGTTTGCCCTCGAGGTGATCCAATTCATGCTGAATGCAGACCGCCAGCAACCCTTCGGCTTCCAACTCGAAAGGCTGGCCATCGCGGTCTAGCGCTTTGAGAAGGATATGGTTGGCCCGTTCGACGGGTTCATAATAGCCGGGGACGGACAGACAGCCTTCGTCGGACTGCTCCCGCTCATCGTCAAGAATGTCGTACTCGGGGTTGATCAGCACCAAAGGTTCGCTTCGATCATCGCTGATGTCGATAACCACCAGTCGTTGATGAATGTTGATCTGAGTGGCCGCTAAACCGATGCCTGGTGCTTCGTACATGGTTTCAAACATATCGTCGATTAACTTGCGTAGACTGTCATCGACGTTTTTAACCGCTGTGGCACGTGTCCGCAAGCGAAGGTCAGGAAACTCAAGAATATCTAATAAAGCCATAATAAAACAACGGGTTAGTGACTAATGGTGAGAGGTGAAAAGTGCCGTTTGAGGCCTAAAGGCTATTATACTGTTTACTTCTGCACATTCCATAGCAAGAATACGAGGTTATACCGCTAGTTAGGTGATCACTGAAGCGCTGCCAAGGCAAGAACGGGTAGGGATTTTTCAGACACCGCTGAGCTTTAGCTAGTTTGTTGTTGGCCGATACCCTTAATTGTTCGTCCGGGGTTCACCCAAGGCTTGTTTAAAAGGGATTTACCATGAGAAGACTGTTGTTCGCCATCGTTGCTAGCTTGCTGGTTATTTCCAGTGTTCGGGCGGATGTCATCGAGTTGGCCGATAGCCATCCAGACCAATATACCGTGGTTAAAGGCGATACCCTGTGGGATATCTCGGGCCAGTTTTTGAAAAGCCCCTGGCTCTGGCCCAAAGTCTGGAGTGTCAATCCACAGATTGATAATCCACACCTGATCTATCCGGGTGATGTGATCTATCTGGTTTATGTCAATGGTAAGCCGCAATTACGGCTCAAGCGTGGTCCGCGTAAGCTGTCTCCGGAAATTCGCCGCACCCCGCTGGCTCAAGCGATCCCTACCATCCCGTTACAAGATATCAAGAGTTTCCTGTCTGATAACCTGATTATGGATCGCGACGTGCTTGAGCGAGCTCCCTACGTGGTCGCAGGGGTCAATGACCGCATCGTTTCCGGTGCTGGAGACCGGGTGTATGCTCGCGGTGAGTTGAGCGCTGATGAGCAGGGGCAACAGTTCTTTGGTCTGTACCGGCCAGCACGTAGTTATACCGACCCCGATACCGGTGAGGATTTGGGTTTTGAGTCGCAGAGTATTGGCACCGGATACTTGCAAGCAGTGGACAAAGATATTCTGACGCTGAAGTTGAAGCACACCTCCCAAGAGGTCCGGATAATGGACCGGGTATTGCCAACGCCGGAAGGCGCAATCCAATCGGTTTTTTATCCATCGGTCACTGACGAGCCGCTCAAAGGGCGTATTCTGTCGGTACTCAGAGGGGTGGATAAGATTGGTCAGTACGATGTGATTGCGATCAATCGTGGCGAGCGTGAAGGGGTTAAGGCGGGTAATGTGTTTTATGTCTACAAAGTCGGTGAGACCGTCGTCGATCCGGTGACCAAAGAGACTATTACGCTTCCCTCCGAGCGTGCTGGCTTGGTGATGGTATTCAAGCCCTTTGAGAAGATCAGCTACGCGCTGGTGATGCGCGCCAGAAGCAGTTTGGCGGTTATGGATGAGGTCCGCTCCCCGCGATAGCCCAATCCTACACCGCTGCCGATCAAGGATGATCTATGCAGCCGACTCATCGTTACCTGCAACCCGAGCAGTGCCTCTGGTTGCAGTTGTCCCAAATCCCAGGCTTAGGCCCGGTTACGCTCAAGCAGCTTTGGCAGGCGTTTGGCTCTGCCGAGGCGATTCTTGATGCTTCGCGGCAGCAATTGCTCCAACAAGGGCTGCGCCGTTCACTGGTTGATGCCCTTAGCAATCCCGCTCTTCCGCTCCCCAACAGAGCACGGATTGAAACGGTTGATAGTTGGCTGGCAGAGCTCAACCACCACCTGCTTACTTTAGATGACCCGCTCTACCCGCAATCATTGCGTGAGATCGCTGATCCGCCACCGTTGTTGTATCTGGTGGGTGATGCAGCGCTGTTGAGCCTGCCCCAGATCGCGCTGGTTGGCAGTCGCAATGCCACCATCCAAGGGTTGGAAGATGCCCAAGCCTATGCCCGCTATCTATCCAAGCAAGGGTTGGTTCCTACCAGCGGCCTGGCGCTGGGCATTGATGCGGCGGCCCATGCCGGTGCACTCGATGGTATGGGGCTAACCGTTGCGGTGCTCGGAACCGGGGTGGATCGTATCTACCCGGCTCGGCACCATGGCTTGGCACAGCAAATTGTTGAGCAGGGCGGGGTGCTGGTTTCTGAATTGCCACTGGGAACCCCAACCCGGGCGCAAAACTTTCCCAAACGTAACCGGATTATCAGCGGCTTGAGTGTAGGGGTGCTAGTGGTTGAAGCGGCGTTGAAAAGTGGCTCTTTGATTACCGCCAGGCAAGCGTCGGAACAGGGGCGAGAGGTGTTTGCGCTACCGGGATCGATCCACAACCCATTAAGTAAAGGCTGTCATAGTTTGATTCGTCAGGGTGCCATATTGGTCGACTCTGCTCAGCAGATACTGCAAGAACTGGCTCCTCAGCTACCATTGATCGATTCGTTGGGGTGCGTTACAGATGAGCCTCAAGCGGAGCTAAGCCTGGCAGGCTTGTCTGCATTAGAGCGACAGTTGCTGGATGTGACAGGCTATGAGGTGACCTCGCTGGACCGGTTGGTATTACGATCAGGATTGCCCATCGAGCAGGTCCAAGCCGAGATGCTATCGATGGAGTTACAGGGCTGGGTAGCCTCTGTCCCCGGCGGCTATCAGCGTACTCGGTTTGATCGATAGAGTTGAAACTGTTCGCCAGTTAAAGCCACGTGCGGATGGGGTGAAAACAGCTCACTTGAAAGCCGCCCGCGAGTAGGGTAGTTTTCCGCACTTACATTTTTACGACCCGATTCCCCAATCTTATATCGAGGCCACTATGTCCAAGCCCTTTATTGCAATTCTGATGGGATCAGATTCTGATCTGCCTGTTATGGAAGCTGCTACCACGGTACTTAAGCAGCTAGAGGTGCCGTTCGAGATGAAAATCTCCTCGGCACACCGTACCCCGGTAGCGACTCACGACTATGTGGTCGATGCGGATGCACGCGGCTGTGTGGCATTTATCTGTGCGGCAGGCATGGCGGCTCACCTAGCTGGTGCCGTAGCAGCGAATACCCTGAAGCCGGTTATCGGCGTGCCGATCAACTCGTCACTCGACGGGCTGGATGCGTTGTTGGCAACCGTTCAGATGCCGGCTGGCATTCCGGTTGCAACCGTTGCGATCGGCAAGGCCGGTGCCAAAAATGCGGCTTACCTGGCTGCGCAGATTCTCGCTTCGCTGGATACTGGCCTACGTCAGCGTCTGATCGACGAGCGCCGCGCCAATACCGAAGCGGTACTGGCCAAAGATAGGGCGTTGCAGGAGCGCTTGGCTAACGGTTGATCCGTTAGTTGCTCGCGTCATGAATTATTGGCGTATCAAGCAAGCCGCCGCGGCACTGCGTCGTGGCGGTGTGATCGGCTACCCGACCGAAGCTGTCTGGGGGTTGGGTTGTGATCCTTATCAGCGCGACGCAGTCGAACGGTTGCTGGCATTAAAACAGCGGCCGGCTCACAAAGGCTTGATCCTGGTGGCGGCCGATATCGATCAGCTCGATGAGTTGGTCCGACCTTTAAATTCTCAGCAGCAAGCACTGCTACAAGGCAGCTGGCCTGGGCCGACTACCTGGTTATTACCCGATCCTGACAATCTGATCCCCCGTTGGATTAAAGGCGATCATGGCAGTGTTGCGGTGCGAGTGAGCGCTCACCCTCAAGTCGCAGCCTTATGCCGTGCCTTTGATGGTCCGTTGGTGTCTACATCGGCCAATCTGGCAGGTGATGAAGCTGCTCGTAGCGGCACTGCGGTACGCCAAATGTTTGGTCGAGCGTTGGACTATCTGTTGCCCGGTGGGCTGGGTGGCCATGATCAGCCCTCAGCTATCCGCGACCTGAGCAGTGGTGCTACGCTGCGCAGAGGCTGAGCGATCACTCTCCCATATCAGGTCGTTGCCTTCGTTCGACCCGCAACCGCATAACAACACAGGAGCGCCATGATGGTCGCAGTGGATATCCAACCCGTAGTGGAATTTATGCAGCAGTTGCAGGATCAGATCTGTAGCGAGCTGGAAGTGGCCGATGGCCGGGCGACATTTCTGCAGGACAGTTGGGATAAGCCAAGCGGTGGCGGTGGTCGTTCGCGGGTGATGACCGACGGTGCGGTATTCGAAAAAGGCGGAGTTAATTTCTCCCACGTTCAAGGCGGTAACATGCCCGCCTCGGCGACCGCGCACCGCCCCGAACTAGCAGGTCGCAGCTACCAGGCGGTTGGGGTATCGCTGGTGATGCACCCTGACAACCCTTACGTGCCGACCTCGCACGCCAATGTGCGCTTTTTTATTGCCGAAAAAGAGGGCGAAGCGCCGATCTGGTGGTTTGGTGGCGGCTTCGATCTGACCCCTTGTTACGGCTTTGAGCAGGATTGCCGCGATTGGCACCAAGCTTCAAAGGATATCTGCGATCGCTTCGGACCTGAACTCTACCCGCAGTACAAAGAATGGTGCGATCGTTATTTCTACCTTAAACACCGCGACGAGCCGCGTGGTATTGGCGGGTTGTTTTTTGATGACCTGAATGAGCCCGGTTTCGACAGCTGCTTTGAGTTCGTCAAGGCGATCGGTCGAGGCTATCTCAATGCCTACCTGCCACTGGTACAGCGACGTAAAGATACTCCTTACAACGAAGCCGAGAAGCGTTTTCAGCGCTACCGTCGGGGACGTTATGTCGAGTTTAATCTGGTGTTTGATCGTGGCACCCTGTTTGGGCTGCAGTCGGGTGGTCGAACCGAATCGATCTTGATGTCGCTGCCGCCCGAAGTGCGCTGGGAGTACAACTACCAAGCCGAGCTTGGTAGTGAAGAAGCCCGCTTAACCGATTATTTTTTACAGCCGCGTGACTGGCTGGCTGAGGGATAAATCATGACCGACCAATACGCTGTCGTAGGAAACCCAATCGGCCATAGCAAGTCGCCGTCGATCCATGGCTTGTTTGCTCAGCAATGCGATCAGGATATCAGCTACCAGACACTCGAAGCGCCGCTGGATGGTTTTGCCCAAGCGGTGTTGACCTTCTTCGCCAAAGGCGGCGGAGGGCTTAATGTGACCGTGCCGTTCAAGCAGGACGCCTGGAAAATGGTTAGCAGCCTGACGCCACGGGCGCGGCTGGCCGGAGCGGTGAATACCCTCTATCGCGACAAGGCTGGTCAGTTGTGCGGTGATACCACGGATGGCGTGGGTCTGGTCAACGATATCGTGGCCAATCATCAGGGCCGAATCGAGGGGCAGCGGGTACTGGTGTTGGGCGCGGGTGGCGCAGTACGTGGCGTGTTGGAGCCACTGCTGCAGCAACAGCCCAAGACTTTGCTGATCGCCAACCGTACCGCTTCCAAGGCACAGCAACTGGCACAAGACTTTGCCAGCCAGGGTTCGATCAGCGGCTGTGGCTTCGATGCCATAGAAGGACAATACGACCTGATTATCAACGGCACCTCGGCCAGTTTGCAGGGTGAACTGCCGCCGTTACCGCTGGGTGTGCTGGCCACTGGTGGCTGGTGCTACGACATGATGTACGGCGCCGAGCCGACCCCTTTTACCGTTTGGGCGCAACAGCAGGAGGCGGCTAAAGCACTCGATGGACTGGGTATGCTGGTCGAGCAGGCCGCCGAATCGTTTTATATTTGGCGTGGAGTGCGACCGCAAACGGCGGCCGTCATCGCCGAGGTCAGGAAAAAACTCTTAGCTTTATAACCCTTTACCTTGCCTCCCCGGTCGTCGCTTGTTATTTATGGTGACAATGATCTGTTTGGGGAGATAAACATGGATTCTGCCACGCGGCTGGACGTCGATCAGCTTTATCGTACCTGTAACCCTGAGTTGCTACCGTTCAAAACCACCGAGACGCTGGAAGATTTTACCGGCATATACGGTCAGGAGCGGGCGGTCGAGGCGATGGAGTTCGGGATCGGCATGCACCGACCCGATTACAACCTGTTTGTGATGGGGCACTCGCAGAGTGGCCGCTTCTCTTTCGTGATGGACACCCTTAAGCGGGAGGCCAAAAAGGCCAAGAAACCACTCGATTGGTGTTACCTCAATAACCTGTCTGATCTGCGCCACCCCCAAGCGTTTTATTTTGCCCCGGGCAAGGGAGCGGTGTTTAAGAGTGATATCCAGCACCTACTCGAAGGGATCGCATCAGAACTGCCTACGGCATTTGAAAACCCCGCTTATCAACGCGCTAAAAGCCGTATCGAGCGAGATTTTAACAAACTTTACGATATCGCCTTGGAGCAGGTTGAGAACCGTGCACGCAGCAAGAGCATCGCCCTCTACCGTGACGCTGGCAGCGTCGGCTTTACTCCGGTATTTGAAGGCCAGGCGATGGATGAGGCGGCTTTCTCGCAACTCGAAGAGGAAGACCGTAACCGGGTCAACGCCGATATCGACGAGCTGGAGGAGTTTCTTAACGAATCGCTGACCAGCTTGCCGCAGTGGCGCCGTGAATCCAACGAGAAGCAGAAAAAGCTCGAGCACAGCACCGCCCGTTCGGTGATGACGCCGATGTTTCAGCCGCTGAAAGAAAAATATGCCTCACAGCCGCGTGTGGTGGGCTATCTGAGCCAGATGGAGGTCGAGCTGGTTAAGCACGCCACCGACCTGGCGGGCGACGACAAGCTGAGCGATGACCGCACCACCGCTTCCCGGTTGACGCAGTTGGAGCAGCAGTTTGGCGTCAATATGATCGTCGACCACCAGAAGACCAAGGGTTTACCGGTGGTGTTCGAGGCCCATCCCAGCTACGACAACCTGTTTGGGCGGATCGAATACAGCGCCGAAATGGGTGCGATGGTGACCAACTATCAATTGATTCGAGGCGGCGCGTTACACCAGGCCAACGGCGGATACCTGTTACTCGAGGCGGAGAAACTGTTTGAACACCCGATGGTCTGGTCGGCGATCAAGCGGGCGCTAAAATCGTCCACGTTGAAAATTGAAAACCCGTTTGCCGAGCTGTCGGGGATGAATAACATCACCTTGGATCCGGAGCCGGTCGACCTCAAAGTTAAGGTGGTGATCATCGGCGACCGCGAGCTGTATTACATGCTGCAGCAGATGGACCCGGATTTCTCCAAGCTGTTTCGAGTCGTGGTCGATTTTGATGACGATGTTCCGCGCACAGACGCGTTCATTCGTAGCTACGCTCGGTTGGTCAGAACGCTGTCACAACAGGAAGGCTGTGCTCACCTGAGTCGTAAAGCCGTGGCCCGCTTGGTTGAGCACAGCTCGCGGATGGCTGAGGATCAAGGCCAGTTATCGGCCCAGATCGGCGAGATGAAAGATCTGATCTGCGAGGCCGATTATAAGCGCGAGAAGATCGGCGATGACCTGATTCAGGTCCGCCATATCCAGTTGGCACTTGAAGCCAAGGAGCGCCGCACCGACCGGCTCAGTACGCGGATGCGCGAAGAGATTATTAATCGCGTGGTGCTGATCGATACCGAAGGGACCGCTGTGGGTAAGTGCAACGGCCTGACGGTGTTGCAGGTGGGCGAGGTCAGTTTTGGTAGCCCTGCCCGGATTACCGTTACCGTTCATCCGGGCGATAAAGGTATCGTCGATATCGAAAAAGAGGTCACCCTAGGTCAGCCGATTCACTCCAAGGGGGTGATGATCCTGACCGGTTATCTAGGGCACAAGTACGCTCAAGACTTCGCTCTGTCGTTGTCGGCCAGCATCGCGCTAGAGCAGTCCTACGGCTATGTTGACGGCGATAGCGCTTCGTTGGCCGAGATCTGCACCCTGATCTCGGCGTTGACCCATACTCCGATCAAACAGAGCTTTGCCCTGACCGGCTCGATCAACCAATACGGTGAGGTGCAGGCGATCGGCGGCGTCAACGAGAAGATCGAAGGCTTCTTCGATGTCTGTACCGCCAATGGTTTGACCGGTGAACAAGGGGTGATCATCCCGCAGGCCAATCAGCGCAACCTGATGCTGAAGCAATCGGTGGTACAAGCGGTCGCCGAAGGGGTGTTCCACGTTTATACCGTGGCCACCGTCGACCAAGCGTTGGAGCTGCTAACCGGGCGCAAACCCGGGGTTCGCAAACCCGATGGTAGCTTCACCCAACGCTCGCTGAATTTTGAAGTGGTCAAGCGGTTAAAGGAGCTGGATAAGGCCAAAGGCTGAGGTTGGCCTGCCGGTTGAGAGAAGGATTAAGCTGAGAGCGCCGTTGTTGTTTAAACACTATACGGCGCTTTTTTCTGAAACTTCCCCCTATATTTTGAATTCACCGATCAGTTGATTTAGCTTGGCAACGTTGAGTTTCAAGCTTTCGCTGATTTGATGAACCGCCGTCACCGCGTCTGAATTGGTACGTGCGACTTCCGAGATAGTGGTGATGTTGTGACTGATATCGGTCGAGAGATGACTTTGCTGTTCCGCGGCTGTTGCAACCTGAGTATTCATCGAATTAATACTGCTGATATTGCCGTCGATCTCTTCTAGAGAGCCTCGAACTTCGGCTACCGCATCACTCGAACGTTGCGCATGTTCGGCACCACTTTGTATCACCGTGATCGCCTCATCCATACTGTGATGGAGCTTGGAAACCATCTCTTGAATCTCTTCGGTCGATTGCTGGGAGCGACCGGCAAGCGTTCGGACCTCGTCGGCTACGACCGCAAAACCGCGCCCCTGTTCGCCTGCACGTGCCGCCTCGATGGCAGCGTTAAGGGCTAACAGGTTGGTTTGTTCCGAGATGCTCTTGATAACATCCAGAACTCCGCCGATGTTCTTACTGTCTTCACCCAGTCGTTCGATCGCCTGCTGAGCGCTTTCCATCTCGGTCATCAAAGCGCTGATCTCTGCGGTAGTAGAGTCGCTGATGTTGCGGCCGTGCTGAGATTGAGTATTGACTGTCTCGGTTTTAGCCGCCGTATTGGTGGCGTTATGGGCGACCTCCTGAGCGGATGACAGCAGCTGGTTCATCGCAGTCGCGGCTTGCTCGGTTTCGGCTAATTGTGACGTCATCCCGTCATTGGCTTGTTTTGCCGAGTCCGACAGATTGACCGCAGCATGTTCTAATTCGTCCACGACCTGATGCATGGTTTGGATGGTGTGGTGAGTTTTTTCGACAAAACGGTTGATCCAACCAGCGGTGATACCCAGTTCATCGCGTCGAGTTTCGTCTAGTCGCTTGGTCAGATCGCCTTCTCCTTGGGCCAGATCTTTAGCCATATCGGACATCACTTCGATCGGCTTCAGCAGCATCGAAAATACCGAGAAAGACATGGCGATTAGGGTCGCAAAAAATGCCACAGCCAAGATGATCACGGTGTTTTTCAACGTGACAGTAAAGCGTTCTTGTTGATCAAGATTACTGCGAGAGCGTTCGCCTACACTCGCTAGTACGGTGTTCACCTGATCGTTCAGTGCTTCCGCCGCTTTATCGAACACTGCCATGATCTGGTTACCGCCAGCAGGCCCTTCCGCTACATAGGCTTTGGCCATGCGATTTCCGGTGGTGAAGTAGCTGTCTAGCGCTGGGCCGATCTGTTGGTATATCGCGGCATTCTCGCTATCCAGTTTGGCCAGTTCAGATAACAGCCTTTGGGCAGCCTGATAATGTTCTTTTGCAAGGTCCAAGCCATCGTTCAGCCCATCCTGGCCGCGAGTGGCACTGATGTCTGTGATCCACTGTTGAATCTGGATAACTGCGATTTGCAGCTCATAGGTTTTGATGACGATGGGTTCGTAAGTACTGCTGATAGCCACCGAGGAGTGGTGGATACGGTTGGCTTGATACACCATGAACGAGGACTGCGCGAGCAGTGCGGCTAATAAAATCGCTAAAGCCAGATAGATTTTATTTCGAATACTCATAGACTTCTCATCACGTTTATTTTAATCAGTTGAGAGATACTGAACAAAAGCTGCTGTGTTGGCAAGGAGGGAGTGTTGTGCGCTTGGTCCTAGCTCGTTTAAGGCCACTCCCGCCAGATGGCTGAGCTGCGTCAGCAGATTCTATCGCTGGCCGGGACTCCGGTCGATGTTGTGATTAACGGTGCCACCGGTACCGGCAAGGAGTTGGTTGCGCGCAGCCTGCACGATTTTGCAACCGTCGGGAGCAGCCTTTTGTCGCGGTTAGCTGCGGCGCCATCCCGGAGGCGCTGTTTGAAAATGAACTGTTTGGCCACGAGAAAGGGGCG
This sequence comes from Halopseudomonas sp., assembly GCA_036960405.1. Lineage (GTDB taxonomy): Bacteria > Pseudomonadota > Gammaproteobacteria > Pseudomonadales > Balneatricaceae > Motiliproteus. The sequence goes on from JBALWS010000010.1 coordinate 52,299, forward strand.
TTTACCGGGGCCCGCAGCCAGCGGATCGGCAAGATCGAGTATGCCCACAAAGGCACCCTGTTTTTGGATGAGATAGAGAGCATGCCGCTCAACTTCCAAATAAAATTGCTGCGGGTACTGCAGGAACGCAAGCTGGAGCGGGTCGGCTCGAACCGTGAGATCAACCTCGATATCTGGGTGATTGCTGCCACCAAGGTGAATCTGGAGCAAGCGTCGGCGGCAGGCGAGTTCAGGGAGGATCTGTTCTAGCGCTTTAATGTGGCAGAACTGCATATTCCGCGTTTGGCCGAGCGATTAGAAGATACCCCGCTGCTGTTCGATTACTTTGGGCGTAAAGCGGCGCTGCAATACGAGCGCGATTTTTCAGGCCCGACCGAGGACGATATTGCCGCGCTGATGAACGGTGACTGGCCGGGTAATTTTGCCAGCTCAAAAATGTGTCTGAGCGCTATGTCTTGGGCATCGAGTCGGCACGTGGTGTTCGCGCTATTCTGGGCCAAGCGGAAGATCAGTCGATCGATACTGCATCGGCCAACGGTTTGTCCGAGTGTGTACAGCAGTTTGAACGACAACTGATTATGCAGTCATTGCGCACAACGGCAATATTATCGCTGTCACCGAGGAGCTGAAACTGCCTCGCCGTACCTTTAATAACAAGATGCAGCAGTAACATATCCAGCGAAAGGAGGTCATATCCTGATCAGGTGAATAGGATTCAGGGGGAAAGGGAATCGTTACGGCGGTCGGACAAAGCCCTTGCCAGCGACTAGACTTTATCCATCATTCTTCATAGATGGAACTTGCTGTCATGCTGATGAAACTGGAACAGAGTTCTTCAAACCGGCTGGGTTTTCTAGCTAGTGGTAAGCTGACCGACAATGACTATAAGAACTTCCTGATTCCCGAGATACAACAGGCTTTAGAGCAGCATCCGTCTATACGGCTACTGTTTCTGTTGGAGGGCTTTCGGGGCTGGGAGCTGCAAGCGGCCTGGGATGATCTGGTGTTCGGGTTGCAGATTAACTCAAAAGTCGAGCGATTGGCGGTGATCGGTGACCAGGACTGGGAGCGCTGGATGGCGCAGCTAGCCAACCCCTTTAGCCATGGTGAGGTGCAGTATTTTAACCTTAATCAGACCCAGCAAGCGTGGCACTGGCTGTCTCAAGAGGCTGCTGCAGGTAGTACAGTCTAAGCGCTAAGCCTGCGGTCACCGTCAGCACCAATAACGACCCGATAACGACGCCCGGCCAACGAGCGTGCTGCCAGAATGGATCGAGATAGAACCCACCACTACTGGCTCCCAGGTAATAACACAGCAGATACAGCGACGACGCGCTGGCCCGTGCCCGCTCGGCGTGGCGATTGACCCAGGCGCTGCAGATCGAGTGACAGATAAAAAAGCCAAAGCTGCTGATCAACAAGCCACCAATGATGCCGGTTAGGGTTAGGCTGAGTGTCACCATAGTTCCCAGCATCATAATCAGAACGCCGGCAAACATGCACAGCGGCTGTGAATAACGTTGGCTGATCTTGCCCGAGATGGCCGATCCAAACGAGCCCGTCAGATAGGTCAGAAACAGCATCCCCAGCCAAGTGGGTTCTAGCTGGAACGGCGCGTCGCTGAGTACGTAGGTGATATAGCTGTATTGGTTGGAGAAGATAAAGAAATTCAGCCCACCGATCAGGTAAGCGCTGACCAGCAGCGGGTTTTTCAGGTGGCCAGCCAGATCGGAGGCCATAGTGGTCAGTCGCAATGGCCGGGGTTGAAACTGTTGCGATGGTGGCAGTAACTTGGCAAACAGCAACACTCCCAGCAGGCTCAACCCCCCCATCAGGTAAAATGCCGACTGCCAGCCAGCGAGGTCGGTCATGCTGCCGCCGAGTATCCGGCCACTGATACCGCCTAGCGTGTTAGCGCTGATATACAGCCCCACCGCGAGAAGAAGTGCGGGGCGTTCGAACTCGTCGCCCATGTAGGCGATCGCGATCGCCGGCAGCCCTCCTAGCATCAGCCCTTGGATCATTCGTAGCCCCAGCAACCCGGCATAGCTGTCTACCAGCGGTATCAGCAGGGTTAACAGGCTAGCTCCGGTCAGGGTAAACAACATGATCCGACGTCGCCCCAGCGAGTCTGATAGCGGCCCGTAAACCAGCAACGATATGCCAAGAGTTAACGTGGCTAAAGACAGCGACCAAGTGGCTTGCAGCGCGTTGAGGTCGAACAGCTCGCGTAGCAGCGGAAATAACGGCTGGGTGATATATAGGTTGCAGAACACAATAAAGGAGCCCAGGCACAGCGCTAACGTGGCGCGGTAATAAGCAGGGGTTCCGGCTTGGATCATAGTGGCAATCTTTAGATAAAGGAGGCGGTACTCTAGCAGTCGGCTTTGAATATCAAAAATATATAATACATATGTAAGCTATATCTAAATGATATGATCAAGGTTCTGTAGATAGGAGATAACACGACGGTGGATAGCCGAAAGTTGCGCATCTTTTATGAAGTCGCCAAGCACGGCAGCTTTACTCGAGCCGCCAAAGCACTACCGATGGCGCAACCGGCGGTCAGTATCGCGGTGCGTAAACTGGAGCAGGAACTCGATCTACTGTTGTTTCAGCGTCAGGATAAGCAGATCACTATGACCTCCGAGGGCCAGGTATTGTTTCGCCATGCCGAACGGGTATTGGCCGATATGGATCAGGCGCAACTGGAGATGGACGAGCTCAAGGGGTTGCGCAAAGGCGAAGTTCGTATCGGCATCCCCAGTATGCTCGGCAGCTATTACTTTCCCGAACTGCTGATGGCTTTCAAGCAGCGTTACCCCGATCTGAAACTCTCGGTAGAGGAGGCCGGCACCCGTGATATTCAGTTGATGATCGATGCCGGTGAGCTGGATATGGGGATTATCGTTCGTGATCAGCTCCCCGAGCAGCTTGAGGCAGAACTGTTTTTGCGTGAGGAGATGGTGGTCTGTGTCCCCCGCGATCATCGCTTTAGCCAGCAACAACAGGTCTCTTTTGATCAGTTCTTTAGCGAACCCTTGGTATTGTTCAAGCAAGGTTATTTTCATCGTGAGTATATCGACCGACTGGCGCAACAGAGTGGCAACTCGATGCAGATCGAATTTGAAACCAATCTGATTTCGTTGATTCGCTCGATCGTTGACAAGGGCTTCGGCATTACCACCTTTCTAAAGATGGTGGTGGACGACGACCCTAAGCTGGTGGCGCGCTCGTTTGTCAAACCGGTGTGGCTGGATCTTTGTATAGCCTGGAAGCGGGGCGGATACCTCTCTCACGCCGACCGCCGCTTTGTTCAGTTTCTGCTGAGTCATGCACGCAGTACCCGAGTAAATGAGTAAGATTCAAGATAACGTGGGAACATTTCAATTCCATTCGCCTTGTCCCGGGCAGATCTGATCAGACTTTATGCTATGATTGCCGCCCATTTTGGATTGATCCACAGTTTAGACCGAGGGCGTTGGCGTCATGAATAAGGTTACATCACTGGGCAAGAGCAAAATTAAATTCTTGCTGCTGGAAGGCGTACACCAGTCAGCAGTTGATACGCTCAACGCATCTGGCTACACCAACATCGATTACCTGCCAACAGCGCTGCCTGAAGACGAGCTGATCGAACGGATCAAGGATGCCCATTTTGTCGGTATCCGTTCACGCACCCAGTTGAACAGCAAGGTGTTCGCCGCAGCAGAAAAACTGTTGGCGGTGGGCTGTTTCTGCATTGGTACCAACCAGGTTGATCTGAAGGCCGCGATCGAACGTGGCGTGACGGTATTTAACGCGCCGTTCTCCAACACGCGCAGTGTTGCCGAGCTGGTATTGGCCGAGTCAATCATCCTGCTGCGCGGCGTGGCTGAGCGTAACGCGAAGGCGCATCGTGGTGTGTGGGATAAGTCGGCGAAAAACTCTTACGAGATTCGCGGCAAGAAGCTGGGCATCGTCGGCTACGGCAGCATCGGTTCGCAGTTGAGTGTGATGGCCGAATCGATGGGGATGGAAGTTTGCTTCTACGACGTCGTGACCAAGCTGCCACTGGGTAATGCTAGCCAGGTCGGATCAATGCAGGAGTTGCTGGCACAGAGCGATATCGTCAGCCTGCACGTTCCCGAAAACGCTTCGACCAAGGATATGATCGGTGCCGAGCAATTGGCGCAGATGAAGCAGGGCAGCATCCTGATCAATGCCGCACGCGGTACCGTGATCGATATCGACGCGCTGTGCGATACCCTCGGTTCCGGCAAGCTGCTGGGTGCTGCGATCGATGTGTTCCCGGTCGAGCCGAAGTCCAACAAAGAAGAGTTTATCTCGCCGCTGCGTGAGTTCGACAACGTTATTTTGACTCCCCATGTAGGCGGTAGCACGCTCGAAGCACAGGAAAATATCGGCTACGAAGTGGCCGAAAAGCTGGCCAAGTACTCCGATAACGGTTCCACCATTACCTCGGTCAACTTCCCCGAAGTGGCGCTGCCCGCGCATCCTGGTAAGCACCGCCTGCTGCACATCCACCAGAACGTGCCTGGCGTACTGACCGCGATCAACCATGTGTTTTCCGATCACGATATCAACATCAGCGGTCAGTATCTGCAGACCAACGACAAGGTCGGTTACGTAGTTATGGACATCGATGCCGAGCATAGCGAGTTGGCGGTCAAGCAGCTTAAACAGGTTGAAGGCACTATCCGTTGCCGAGTGCTGTTTTAAACCCAGCCTATTGGGTTTAAACGAAAACCGGCGCCTAGGCGCCGGTTTTTTTTGCTTGGCGTTTCTGCGTGCCGACATTACTGCGAGCAATACGCTAGCTGCTGCAGATAATACTTCCGTCAGACGCCCAGTTTACCTTGGTGATACCAGGGCTTTCAGCTTCTAGGCGTTCAAGTTCAGTTTTTTGGTAGTCAATTTGGAGTTGCTGGGATCTGACGAGATCTGCCAACCGTCGATTCTCTAGCAGATCCTGGCGATGGTGCAGCGCTTTTTCGATGGTGATCTTTAGCTCTGTCTCACACCAAGGTTTGGGTATAAAACGGTAAATTTCCGCGTCGTTGATGGCATGCACGACGGCATCCATATCGGCGTGACCGCTAAGGATGATCCGGAAGGTATCGGGTTGAATGGCTTTTATCTCTTTTAAGAAGGTAACTCCGTTCATCACAGGCATTCGATAATCAGAAATGACCAAGTCAACGGGCTCTGACGCGGCGAAAGTTAGGGCTTCTTCCGGGTTACTGAAACAATGTAGGGCCCAACATTCGCGTCGTAACGAGCGTTTGAGTGCATTGAGCACAAGGGGGTCATCATCAACAATCATGACTCGGTTCATTGCTTAGGTTCTTCCGCCACATAGATGACATAGGGATGCTCTTCATGCCTTTCCAGTCGACGCAGCTTTTCGACTAGAAGTTCAGTTAGGACCCGCCCCTTGGTGAGTAATAACATCTCGCTATTATTGTAAAGGTCGTGGGATAACCTCATTCCTGGTTCTAGTTGGGCGGTGTTAACGCAATGACCAGTGGGTTCTCTCTCCAGATCAGGCTGATGCTCAACAATCTGGACGAGTATCTCAACGAGATGAGGATCGTATTTTTTTCCACCCTGAAGCTGGACGTGTCCCAACGCCGCTTTGTTGGAAAGCGCCTCGGTTTGAAATTTTCCGTTTCTAAGGCCGTAAAAATCCTTAGTAATGGAAAGAATTCTGGCACCGATTGGAATCTGTATACCGTGCAACTTTTGAGGAAACCCCGAGCCATCAAAATACTCTTCATGCGCTCCAATGATTGCTGCTGAGGGTTGAAGTGCTTCAATGGCCATCAGTGACGATTGACCCAGGGTTGGATGCTGTTGGTACTTTTTCTGGGCCTTTGGGCTGAGGCAAAAGAACGGGCGATCCAGTAAGTGGTCTGGCAGACTGAGTTTGCCCAGCTCATGCAGTAACCCGGAAAAATAGATATCTTGGACCTGTTCGCTGTCCAATTTTGCTAACTTTGCCATTGCTCGAGCCAAGCTAGCGATCTTGTCAGCATCTCGGCCAGAAAGATGTTCGCGCATACTGATTAAGTTGGTAAAAACGCGAATGGTTTGCTGGTAACTGGCAGAAAGCTGCTGGTAGGCAAGATCAAGCATTTCTGCTGTTTGTTTCAGCTCTCCAGAACGTGCCTCAACCTTGTGCTCAAGATTTTGGTTTAACTCCTTGAGTTGATCATTCTGGAACTGGGTTAAGTGTGCTAAACGTTTTTTTTCCGTCTCCAAGCGCTTGGTGTGCAGTGCTTGGCCAACAGTTAACGTGACATCGGTATCTTCCCAAGGTTTGCTCAGATAGCGGTAAATTTTACCCTTATTGATCGCTTCGACTGTTGAGTCGATATCGGAAAAGCCGGTTAACAAAATGCGAATAACATCGGGGTAATGTATTGCTACTTCGCGTAAAAACTCGGCTCCATCCATCTCGGGCATACGCATATCAGAGATGATCAGGTCGATGGAATGTTGGCTCAGTATCTCCAAACCTTCTTTAGCGCTGGTGGCTTGATAGAGGGTGTAGCCGAGAGGGCGGAATAAACGTCGTAGTGAAGAAAGTATATTGGGTTCGTCATCGACGAAGAGAATACTTTCTTTGCTTGTTTCGGTAGGGCGTTTAACCGTGGAACTTTGTACTGGAGGGATCTGTAGCTCAGACATCAGGGGATCAGACTCCTTTCATGTAACAGCATGAACAATTCTGTCTATGCCTTCATGATTTCTCTGTATGTTGCGGAAGATTTTAAACCAATAGGGTTCTTCTTTGATATCCGATTTTTACTGATAATTTCTGCCTCTTATGTCTTCTATGGCTTACCTTTTGGTTTGTTTAACCTCGACTTTTCGATCATGGTGGTCAGCTTTTCACTGGGGGTTCCGTGCATAAAGTTGAGGAGTTCGCTCCGAGCTTGTTCCTCACTCATCCCTTGAGCTGAAAGGGTGACGATTAATTTAGAAAAGTGCTGGCGCCGGATCACACCTCGCTTGCTGTTATCGCGGCGATCAGAGAAAAAATCCATCAAAGTAGAACCACAGACACAGTTACGAAATACCTCGAGGATGAGGCTCTCATCATCATCAGTAGCGATTTTGATGCCACTTCTTTTACTGAGCGCCTCGGTTTCGTGTACGAACTGTTGTACATCTTTGAAGGTACGGCCGCAGTAGCTGCACGTTTTTGGAAAGGCCGATTCCGACAATGCTTTGAGGCCTTCAAAGAGATCCTGTGTTGAGGTTTTTGGTTTGCTCATAACTGCTTAGTAAACGCGTTTTAGCCTGGTATTTTCTGAATAAATTCTAGGGGCGGTTGGTATTTTGCTAATCATACGACACTCGAATTGCTTGTGGCCTTATGCCACGCTGCGGTTTGTTGGGATCGTCATTCTGAACTGACTGCCGACGCCAACCGTCGACGTTGCGGATAGCGTACCGCCATGTTTCTCAATGATGCCGTAGGATACGGAGAGTCCGAGTCCCGTTCCGACGCCAACAGGTTTGGTGGTAAAAAAAGGATCAAAAATATTTTCCAGGTCGTCGGCATCGATTCCTTTACCCGTATCCTCGATCTCAATCCATGCGCTTTTATCAGTACATCCTGTTCGAATGAAGATAGTGCCCTTGTCTTTAATCGCTTGCGAGGCATTAATCAGCAGGTTCATAATCACTTGGTTGATCTCTGATCGCAGGCACTCGATAGGTGGTGTGTCGCCGTAGTTTTTCTCTACTGTGCAATGATATTTGATCTCATTCCAAACGACGTTTAACGTACTTTCGATCTCTTTTTGAAGCTCCACTGTTTCCCATTCGCCATCGCTGGCGCGTGCAAACCCTTTAAGATCTGCAACGATTTTTTGAATTCGATCAGTGCCTTCTTTCGTTTCTGATATAAGGTCGATCAGGTCTTCTTTTATATAATCAAACTCATAGTTGAGCTCGATATTACTAATAGCCGTCGCAAGAGCTTCCTTACTGCTAGGTGTCGCAGTTGCCTGTTTAATCTCGTCAAGCATTTGGAAGAGCTTGTTAAGATAACTCTTAAGGCTGTTTATGTTGCTGCTGATGAAGCCCACGGGGTTATTGATCTCATGCGCAACACCGGCAGAGAGTTGTCCGACGGCCGCCATTTTTTCTGATTGGAGCAGCTTTGTTTGAGTGGTTTTGAGCTCGAGTATCAACATCGCCTGTTGTTTCGATTCCTCAACCAACAAAGCTTCGGCATGTTTACGATCGCTGATATCCCGAACGATGCCCAAGGCCTGCCATAAGTGGTTAATTACGACACTATTGAGTGAGAGTTCCACCGGAAAACACTCGCCGGATTTTCTCCGAGCGGTCAGTTCGGTTAACTTGCCTATCGCAGCACCACTGCCGGTTGCTAAAAACTTCGGGAATGCTTTTCTGAAAAGCTCGGCTTCTTCTGTGTTAGCGATGAGCGAGTGCAGGTCTTGCCCCATGGCTTCATCGACGGTGTAGCCAAAGATCCGTTCGGCTGAGGGGTTCCAAAAAATGACATCGGCATTTGAGTCGATCAGAATGATGGCATCTTGTGCGGCTTGCGCCATGCCGCGGAAAACGGCTTCGCTGTACTCAAGTCGCTGTTTGTCTTTGATTGCGTTATCGCGGCTGAGTTTGATCTCTTCGGTGGCCACCTCCAATTCAGAGGTTCGTACGCTTACTTGGGTTTCGAGTGTATCGTTGGCGCTTACAATCGTTTCGTATTCCTTTTTCTGAAATGTTGCCTCGCGCCGAATGATGATCACACTGGTAAAGACCAGTAGTGTAATGCTGGTCGAAACAATGCCGAGGAACACGGCACTGCTAAGGAAGGTGTCTTCCACATCATCGACATAGATACCGGAGCCGATAATCCATTGCCATGGTTTGAAACCTTTGACATACGATATCTTCTCTAACGGTTTGTCTTCACCGGGCTTGGGCCAGAGGTAATGTACGATCCCCTCTCCACGCGCCTCAACAACGTCTACAAATTCATTGAAGAGAAACTTACCGTTGGGGTCTTTAAACAGGGATAGATCCTGACCAACCTGCTCAAGGTTGTAAGGGTGCATGATGAGCACCGGTTGGTGGTCATTGATCCAAAAGTAATTGGCGTCGCCGTAGCGCAAGGATTGCAGGGCGTGGATGGCTCGTTTTTTTGCTTCTGCTTCAGATATTGTTCCCGATTGGCTTTCGTCATAATAGTGTTTAAGCAGTGTTTCAGCGCCTTCGACAAGAAATCGGGTTTGTAGGTGTTTCTCTTGAAACAGCGCTTGTTTCAGGCCGTCGATAGAGAAAAGGGTGATCGCTGTAAATCCTGTTAATACGACAATCAAGATAATAGCGAGGCGCGCCGTTAACGTCGGCTTTTTCATTAGCATTCCATGCTGTGAGGCTATCGACTCTGAGTCAGCCACTGCATCAGTTCTTGCAAGCTTGAGTTTGTGATGAGATCGTGCTGACGGCTGAGTCCCTTTGTAACGGTAGGTAAATATGAAAGCAGCTACCTTCTCCGGGCTTACTGTCGACCTCTATTCGCCCTCCATGCTTATTAATAATGCCCCACGAGACCGAAAGGCCGAGGCCTGTACCTTCCCCGCGGGGCTTGGTGGTGTAGAAAGGGTCAAATATGCGTTTCAGCTGCTCAGCGGGAATGCCGCAACCGCTATCTGCGATGCTGATTCGGACATCGTTTTCCAAAGCTTGGGTTCGAATGCTGATCGTTCCTTTACCCTTGATGGCTTGAGTGGCATTCACCAGAATATTTAGCAGTACTTGGTTTATGCGTGACGGAATGCATTCGATTAACGGCAAAGGGTCGAGTTGCAGGTCGAGTTGCAGGTGATACTTAATTTCGTTATGTGCCAGGTTAAGGGTGCGTTCAATCTCGGCATTTAGGTCGATCGCCTCATGGATACCCTCATCATTTCGGGAGAAGAGTTTTAGGTCCAATACAATTTTCTTTACACGGACCAGCCCTTCCTTACTTTCATCGAGTAAGCTGCGGATATCAGCACTCAGATAATCAATATCCACCTTTTCACGAATCTGAGTGGTCTGCGTGAACAAGGTCGCATCTTGCTCGATTAAGGCATGACATGATTCGTAGTGCTCCAATAGCGTCATCAGATCCTTGGTGTAGGTGTCCAGCGTAGCGAGGTTAGAGCTGACATAACCGATCGGATTGTTGATCTCGTGCGCAACCCCTGCGGCTAAGTGACCTATTGAAACCAGTTTTTCTGATTCGAGCAGTTGATTTTGAGCGTCGGTAAGCTGCTGATTAAGCAGTTGTTGTGAATGCAAAGATTGGCGAAGGGCGTGCTCTGCTTTGCGCCGTTCATCGATCTCCCGTTTTACCGGCCTATAGACCAACAGGTAAAGCGCGGGTGCTAGGATCAACGTAAGCGCTGTCGCATCGAGCAGTGAGCTTAATAAGGGGTCTAGCTCAGGCCACTGCATTAATAGCAACATCACCACTAATTCGGCTAGAAATACGGTGACGGTTATCCGCAGAGATATCCCGATCGCTTCTTTGACTGCTTTTTTCAAAAAGTCCCCCTTTGATTAGCGATGTGTTTTTAAGGTGTTGATTTCACAATACGTACACGCTGACGTTGTATCAGGCACTTCGCATATTAAGTGCTTTTTTTGTTAGTCATAAAGTACCCTAGCCGCTCTTCGATACCCAGATACTCATAGATTCTGCTGGGGTAGTCTCCGGGCTTGAGTACATCCTCAATGTCGAGGTCGTCATGCTGTGCTAAATCGATAATTAGCGCATCACCTTTAGGGATGTCGGGGTTGTAGAGCAATAATTCCGGCTTGAGTAGGGTTTTTGAATTGACGGCAATCACCAAGCCGATACTGCCGTCGGTCAGTTTCACGACGGTGCCGGGCGGGTAAACCCCCATCGTGCGGATGAACAGCTTGACGAGCTGCATGTCGAGCTTTGAAGAAAATTTCTTATAGATCACCGCTAGCGCCATCTTGGGCGTCATGCATTCCGCCGTCGTTCTGGCGTTGATCAGGTTGTCGTAGAGGTTGCAGATTGAAACAATTCTGACGGGTATAGGGATCTGCTTATCCTTCAGTCCTTTTGGGTAGCCGCTTCCGTCCAGGTATTCATGGTGGTAGAGAAGAATGGCTTGCGCCAATTTGGGTAGACTTGAGACTCTTTCGACCAATGTTTTGCCGATTTCTGGATGCTGCTGCAAGATGGTCTTTTCGGGAGGGGTTAGTTGGTTGAGCGGCTTTTTGACGATCTGATCAGGAATCATCACCTTCCCCACGTCGTGCAAAAGACCTCCCATTGCTAGCTGGCGTAGCGCGTCTCCCTTTATACCTAACGCTGACCCAAGCATGATACTGAGGACGGTTACGTTAACGTTGTGGTTATAGAAGGTGTGCTCACCCGAACCGAGGTTGACAAGATTGGTCAACATCTCGCTGCTATTATCAAACTCGCCAGCCAAGCTTTCTACGACTGCATCAGCATCTTGAATCGCATTAGCCGGAGATGTCTTGAGCTCCATCGTGAGCTTTTTGACCTGTTGGGCTTTTTTGCGATACTCATTGATCACCTTCTTGCGCCGCTCACGGTACTTCTGGGCCTCTACGAGGTGCGACTTTTTTTCTTCCCACATCTCATCCGGTTGCGGAGGGGTAGCAGGAGCTGGATCGGGTGCTTTGCCCCTGGCTTTGAGGTCGCATTTGGCAGGGATGACCGTGACGGCCTCCAGCCCAAGGCTTTTGATCGTGTCTAGGTCTTTCTGTGTTTTGATTTTGAAGTGAGAAAACAAAAAAGGGTGTTGGGTCCAGGAAAGCTCCAAATCAACATACATGCCGACTTCGATCCTATCGATCGGGACCTTGATTTTTTTCTGGCCGGTCATGGGCTGAGCCTTATCCGTAAAGCTATTTGTAAATTCATGCCAGTATGTCTCGAAGAGATAACAGGCTAAAGCGTTATGGACTCTTTTTTAACGTTGAATTGATGCAGGTCTTAGTTGCGGCAGCGGCTCGGGTTTGGCACCAACGTTTGATGTAGTAGCTGATGTTAGCGAACTATCAGTAGATCCCCGCCTCTAACCCTGCTGCCAAGGTCATGCCGAGCTCCTCGCACTGGCTAATAAAGTCCTGCTGGAAGGGGCCTGCCATCACCAGTGCTGGCTGAATCGCCCGCCATTTCAAGCCGATAATGATCCGTTCAATGCTGCCTTTGGCGCCCGTGCCATCGTTGCCAGCACGGACGAACAGGGCGTAAGGCAGCCCCTCGGTGTGCTCCAGGCAGGGGTAATAGATGCGGTCGAAGAAATCTTTCATCGCGCCGCTCATATAACCAAAATTTTCGGTGGTACCAAGCAGGATCGCATCGGCTGCCAGCACATCATCCGCATTCGCCTCTAACGGCGGCTTATAGATCACTTCGACGTCGATATCCGGATGGTTGGCTCCAGCCAACGCGGCCTCGGTAAGTCGGCGGGTATTGTCGGAGGGGGCGTGGGCGATCAGCAGTAATCGAGGCATCAGCCAGCCTCCGTCTGTAGCGGTTTCGCCTCAGGCTGTGCAACGCCCTGCTGGTCCAGCCAATTAACGTATTGATCTCTTATCGACGCCGACTCGTTGGCGAGCTGGTGGCGGGCATTATCAATCAGCAGGGTTTGTGAACGCGGGAACTTCTGCTCGAGTATTTTAAGGTTGTAGCGCCAATCCACCGTGGTGTCTTGCTGGCCCTGAATGATCAACGTCGGGTAGTCGGCGCCTGGCAAACTCAGAAAACCTGGCACCCAGCGTTTCATCGCCCCGACCCAGTCGGTGGTGATGGTGGCGGATTGCAGCGGGTCACTGGGGAGAAAGGCATTAAAATCGGCATCGTGGGTGTTGGCGTGGTACTGACGCGCGACACTGGCGCGCCAAGGACTGAGCATGCTGTGCGCCAGCCACACCCAGGGCCAGCGGGCGGCGCGGACTAGCGGCGCCAGCAGCACCACCTGACCATCGAGCTGCGGCCGCTGACTGAGCAGGTAGTGATTGATGACTGCACCGCCGGTACTTTGACCTAGCAGGTGCAACGGTCGATGGAGTTGCCAATCGTCAAGCCCTTCAAGCAGCGCTTGAAACACCGTTTGGTAACGCTCAAAGCTATCGATTGCGGCGCGCTTGCCCGACGACAGCCCATGACCTGGCAGGTCAAAGCAAACCACGTTGAGGCGGCGTTCCAAACCATAGCGAATGAGGTGCTGGTACAGGCCATGGTGATCCAGATAACCATGAACGATCAACAGCGTGCCCTGAGGCTGAGGGTGACGGAAGAGATGAATCGCGATCTGTTGCTGGTCAATCTCTAACTGGCCGAGGTGTTGCGAGCTGACCCGTTCACCAAATTCGAGCCCGTAGAAACGGCAGTAGTCCGAATAGCCCTCGAATGCTGACGGTTTGGTCGCGTCGAACGGTGCGAGCTTGGCGATCAAAGTACGCGGATCAAACTGCATCGTAGGGGTACCTGTGAGACATAAAAAACGGCAGGCCCTTTTTAAGGGTTCTGCCGTTCACTGTAGCAAATCAGCATTAAAGCCGAATAGCCTGATCGGTATTAGTTAACCTTAGGGTCGAGCTCGCCAGACAGGTAGCGGTCGGTCATCGCTTCGAGCGAGATCGCTTTAATTTTGCTAGCTTGACCGGCGGTGTTGAAGGCTTCGTAGCGGGCACTGGCGATATCGCTCATCGCCGTGATGGTGACCGCGAGAAACTTACGCGGATCGAACTCGGCTGGATTTTCGGCCATAAAGCGACGTACCGCGCCGGTTGACGCCAAACGCAGGTCGGTATCGATATTAACCTTGCGCACGCCGTGCTTGATCCCTTCGACGATCTGCTCGACCGGCACGCCATAAGTCTCGGCCATGTTGCCGCCGTACTGGTTGATCACCGCCAGCCACTCCTGTGGAACGCTGGACGAGCCGTGCATAACCAGATGGGTGTTGGGCAGACGCTGGTGGATCTTCTTGATGGTATCGATCGACAGCACGTCACCGGTAGGTGGGCGGGTGAACTTGTAGGCACCGTGGCTGGTACCGCAGGCGATCGCCAGCGCATCACATCCGGTCTTGGCGACGAAATCAGCCGCTTCGTCGGGGTCGGTCAACATCTGGTCGTGCGACAAGATGCCTTCGGCTCCGACGCCATCTTCTTCGCCAGCCTGGCCGGTTTCCAATGAACCCAGGCAGCCCAGCTCGCCTTCGACCGAGACACCACAGGCGTGAGCCATCTCAACGGTGCGACGGGTAACGTCGACGTTGTACTCGTAACTCGAAGGCGTCTTGCCGTCGGCCTCGAGTGAACCGTCCATCATCACCGACGAGAAGCCCAGCTGAATCGAGCGCTGGCAAACCGCCGGTGAAGTGCCGTGATCCTGATGCATACAGACCGGGATATGCGGAAACTCTTCAATCGCCGCCAGGATCATATGCTTGAGGAAGTTGGAGCCGGCGTATTTGCGGGCACCGGCTGACGCTTGCACGATCACCGGGCTATCGGTTTTGTCAGCCGCCTGCATGATGGCGCGCATCTGCTCTAGGTTGTTGACGTTGAACGCTGGAATGCCGTAACCGTTCTCGGCGGCATGGTCCAGCAGTTGGCGCATACTGATCAAAGCCATTGTTTTTCTCTCTTGTCGTGATGGGCTGGTACCGGTACCAGCCGCAATTAATCCAGTGTAGTGTGCGGGCTAGCCGCGTGCCCGCTGTTCCAGAATCGCTACCGCCGGTAATACCTTGCCCTCGACAAACTCGAGGAAGGCACCACCACCGGTAGAAATATAGGAGATCTGGTCGGTAACCTCATACTTATCCACTGCTGCCAGGGTGTCGCCGCCTCCGGCGATGGAGAAACAGTCGCTGTTGGCTATCGCCATCGACAGCGCTTTGGTGCCTTCGCCAAACTGGTCGAATTCGAATACACCCAGCGGACCGTTCCAGATTACCGTGCGCGCCTTGGCCATTAAGATAGCCAAATTGGTGGCCGTTTCTGGACCTATATCCAAAATCATGTCGTCTTCGGCGACATCTTCAACCCGTTTGATGGTGGCGGTGGCCGATTCGGAGAACTCGGTCGCGACCACGACATCGGTGGGAAGCGGAATGCTGGTCTTGGCCATCAGCGCCTTGGCCTGGTCAATCAGGTCGGCTTCATACAGTGATTTGCCGACAGGGTGACCGGCTGCAGCCAGGAAGGTGTTGGCGATGCCGCCGCCGACGATCAGTTGATCGACCTTATCGGACAGCGTTTCGAGCACGGTTAGCTTAGTCGAGACTTTGGAGCCGCCAACAATAGCCGCCATCGGCCGCTCGGGGTTCTCCAGCGCACGTCCTAAAGCATCGAGCTCATTGGCTAGAAGTGGTCCGGCGCAGGCGGTCGGTGCGAATTTCGCTACACCGTGGGTCGAGGCTTGGGCGCGATGGGCGGTGCCGAAGGCGTCCATGACGAAGATGTCGCACAGCGCTGCCATCTTCTGCGCCAGAGCGTCATCGTTGTTCTTTTCGCCGTAGTTAAAGCGGACGTTTTCCAACAGCACCAAGTCGCTGTCGCTGTCGACACCACCGAGCCAGTCTTGGATCAGAGGTACCGGACGGCCCAGTAATTCGGCTAGGTGCTCGGCAATGGGGGCCAGCGAGTAGGTGGGATCGCAATCACCTTCGTTGGGGCGGCCAAGGTGTGACATCAGCATCACTTTGGCACCATTCTGGAGCGCGAGTTCAATGGTCGGTAGTGCGGCGCGAATCCGTGCATCGCTGGAGACTTTCCCCTCTTTGATGGGGACGTTGAGGTCTTCACGGATCAGCACGCGCTTCCCGTTTAGATCCAGCTCGGTCATTTTCAATACACTCATGGAACTTTCCTATCGACGTTAAAAGTTAAAAAATTCTGTAACGACTCAATCCTTTGTATCAATGTTAGGCTGCAGCCACGCTTCGGCGACGTCCAGCATACGGTTGGCAAATCCCCATTCGTTATCGAACCAGCACATCAGCTTGAGCAGGTGTTTGCCACTGACTCGGGTCTGGGTGCCATCGACGATGCCCGAGCGTGGATCGGTGTTGAAATCGACCGAGGCGTGCGGCTCGTCGGTATAGCCTAGCAGTCCCTTTAATGGCCCTTGGGCCGCATCGCGGAGTAGTTGGTTGACTGCTTCGGGGCTGGTCGGGCTACTTAACTGCAGCGATAGGTCCATCAGCGATACATTGGTGGTCGGTACCCGCAGATGGTTGCATTGAAAGCGCCCAGTCAGTTGCGGTAACAGGCGGTCGATTCCGCGGGCCAAGCCGGTATCGACCGGGATGATCGATTGCAGTGCGCTTCGGCTCAGGCGCAGATCGGAGCGATGATTGCTGTCGATCACGGGCTGGTCGTTCATCGCCGAGTGGATCGTGGTGGTGACGCCGTACTCGATGCCAAACTCGCGGTGCAGCAGATCCAGTATTGGCACCACGCAGTTGGTGGTGCAAGACGCGCTGGAGGCGATGCGGTGTTCCGGCAGCAGGCGGTGTTGGTTAAAGCCGTACACCACGGTGGCATCGATATCGTTGGCGGCGGGTTGTGAGAACAGCAGCCGTTTGGCGCCTGCCTGTAAGTGCACTTCGGCGGTGCTGCGATCGCAGAATGATCCGGAGCACTCGAGTACCAGGTCGATATCCAACTCGGCCCAGGGTAACTGGCTGGGGTCGGTTTGATTCAACGGCTGGATACGATCGCCATCGATGATCAGGTGCTGACCGTCGTTTTCCACTGCCAGCGGAAAGCGGCCGTGGGTGGTGTCGTAGCGGGTCAGGTAGGTGAGGGTTTCGAGATCGGTCAGTTCATTGATCGCAACAACGCGAAACGGTCGTACTGCATCGTTATGCAAGCGACTCGAGTAGAGTGCTCGCAGGATGCATTGGCCGATGCGGCCATAACCGTTGATGGCGATGTTGAAGGTCTTCAAATGTTAGATCTCAAGGGCGTTTCCAGTCGTGTGAGAATACAGGGCAGCTTGTCTGACGCTGCCCTGACAAGGGTTGTTCGAGCGACTACAGTAACTCGTTAACCTTGGCCACGACGTTGTCGACAGTGAAACCGAACAACTTGAACAGCTCGCTGGCTGGTGCCGATTCGCCAAAGGTGGTCATACCAACGATCCGACCGTTAAGGCCGACGTACTTGTACCAGAAATCGCTGTGGGCGGCTTCGATCGCAACGCGGGCAGAAATGGCCGAAGGCAGAACTGATTCACGGTAGTCATTAGACTGAGCTTCGAACGCTTCGGTACAAGGCATCGATACCACGCGTACATTGCGCCCTTCGGCAGTTAGCGCCTCGGCAGCATCCATCGCCAGACCGACTTCAGAACCGGTAGCGATCAGGATAGCATCGGGGGTGCCTTGCGAGTCACGCAGGATGTAGCCACCGCGCTTGATGTTATTCAAACGCTCGCTGCAACGATCCTGATGGGGCAGGTTCTGGCGAGAGAAGACTAGCGCAGAGGGGCCGTCGACACGCTCCAGCGCATTCTTCCAAGCTACTGCAGATTCGACCGCATCGCACGGACGCCACAGGTTCAGGTTGGGGGTCCCGCGCAGGTTGGCAATCTGCTCGATCGGCTGGTGAGTCGGGCCGTCCTCGCCCAGGCCGATGGAGTCGTGGGTGTAAACAAAGATCGAGCGCTGCCTCATCAATGCCGCCATCCGCACCGCATTACGGGCGTACTCCATGAAGATCAGGAAGGTGGCGCCGTAAGGGATGAAGCCGCCGTGCAGCGCCACGCCGTTCATGATCGCCGACATGCCGAACTCGCGCACACCGTAGAACATGTAGTTACCGCTGGCGTCGTCTTTTGAAATACCTTTGCAACCGTCCCACAGGGTCAGGTTGGAACCGGCCAAGTCGGCAGATCCACCGAGCAGCTCGGGTAGCTGTGGCCCGTAAGCGTTGAGTGCGTTTTGCGAGGCCTTGCGGCTGGCGATAGTCTCGCCTTTTTGTTGCAAGGACTCGATGTAGGCTTGCGACTGGTCGGCGAAATTCTCTGGCAGGTCACCACTGATGCGACGGAGGAATTCGGAGGCCAGTTCAGGGTAAGCGTCGGCGTAATCGGCAAACTGGTCGTTCCAGCTATTTTCGATCACAACGCCGTGCTCGCGGGCGTCCCACTCGTTACCGATCGCTTCGGGGATCTCAAAAGGACCATGCTCCCAACCCAGCGCTTTGCGGGTCAGCGCGATCTCGTCCTCGCCCAGCGGTGCGCCGTGGCAATCTTCTTTGCCCTGCTT
>JBALWS010000163.1:0-8376 GCA_036960405.1 Halopseudomonas sp.
CAGGCACGGTACCCCTCAGAAATGGTAAACGCCGCTGTTTCCTCAATCATTCCAGGTAAAACGGTCAAGCAGCGACGAGACATCTCAGTTTGATAACTGACACGACGTTCGAAGCCCGTTGAGGTGTCCTGAGGGCCTGCAATGTGCACTATTCTGCTATGACCAAGCCCCGCTAAATACTCTATCGCCTGCTCAATACCCAGACGGTCGTCATTAATAACGCAGTTGACATCCTGGCGATCCGTTGTCCGATTGATCAGGACCAAGGGCGTCCCATACTTTAAGCACTTATCAACCACAGGATCTTGCCGATGCGAAGTGGCAAGAATCAGGCCATCAACTTGCACTTCTCGCATTCTTGTAATCGCCGCTAGTTCATAGTCAGTTTTGTTGTCCGAATTGACCGCAATGGTGGTATACCCTGCCTCGTCAAGGATGGCTTGTATACCACTAATCATTGGCGGAAAAACCGGATTGGTAATATCGGGCACCAACACCCCAACCATCATCGAGCGGTTTTTTTTCAGCGCGTAAGCCATTCGATTAGGCACGTAACCGAGTTCATCCGCAGCCCCAAGTACCTTTTTAATCACCTCCGGCGAAATCATCTTTCGCTTGTCGGGATCCATGGCTCTGGATACAGTCGATATGTTGACCCCTACGAATGTCGCAAGCTCTTTAATAGTGACTTTTTTCGCTGCCATGTACTCAACTGCCTGTGTCCAAAAATCGCGCTATTATCAAACAGAAGAGAATAATTCTCAATTAATAGCTAAGTTCAGTATGCTGGTGCGAGTGAATGCTAGCAACAAAAATAAGTACCGAAGTTGATATCTCGGCTTCATGCAGCAAGCCAGTATAAGCGTCTGCGGGGCGCCTAAAATACGGGCTGACCTGAAGACTATCGTCTGTGGCGAGCACACGGAAGCTGGCGTTCCATCGATCATCCTATCAGAACGTTATACTGCTGATTGTCTTAGGCAGTGAGGCTTGATGGGGATTTTCCTAGGGCTGACTGATTACCAGCACGGTAAGCAGCATTCCAGAGCCGCAAAATACGAGAGGGTGTAGTTCGCTCCGGCCAAACTGTCGGCGTTCAATCCACCCGCATCTGCATTGTTGGCCAGCTCGCCTATCTCTCGGGCCAGTTGGGCCGCCGACTTATTAGCTACATCCTTAACCTCAAGAATCTGCCCCCTTCAAAGTTAAGATAGATTGCAATCCCCAGGTTGAGAGAGCAGTGCACCAACAGCTAGTTCTCTTCAACACTGACATTCACCTTCGGAAACCTGGCATTCGCGAGAGCGGGAGCCCGGGCAGTAAACGACAGGTAGGCACACGGTGACTTGCACTGACGCTGCCGATGACAAGATAACCCGTCCTTGACGGTCTACAGAACATGAAAGTTGATAGCCTTCACCGCAGCATCTGCTCGGCGTTCATCTTGCCTACCCGACTGAAAGGTATCGCCTATCGACCAGAACGGGATGGATAGCCAGCGTTATGCCCCTGACCACCAGCCAGATACGCGATCACATCAGTTCGCGTAATCCGGCCATTTCTACCGGTTCCAAGTATCGTGCTCGGATCCAGATTGTATTCGGCTATAAGTCTTCTCACCGCCGGAGAGAGCGGCATCTTCGCATTACAGGATGCCTCGGCGACGATGGCCTCGCGGCTCTTCCCTGTCGGAACTTCCTCACAAGTGCTCTCCGCCTCTCCTTCGACCTTAAGTTTAGCCAATTTAACCCCAACATCGATAGTCTCACCCAATCCATAAAAAATTTCGGTAAGCACTCCTGCACATGGGGCCATAACCTCGGTATCAACCTTATCGGTGGTAACCTCGATCAAAGGCTCATTTTTCTCGACCTTGTCGCCCACCTTCTTTAACCAACTTGTGATGATGCCGGAGGCAACCATCCCGCCAAACTGTGGCATCAGAATATCCATCACGAAAACCTCTTATTTTATTAATTCTTAGTAACTAGCGGCCACTCACGAGTCAACTGCGATGTACTGGGTCTCCAGATACTCATCAATTCCATCATGCGGGCCTTCTCGGCCAGCACCCCTTTAATTCCTGCCACTAAAGGGCGAAGCAGGATCAAAAGTAAGCCTGCAGTGAATACCCGTCCAGGCATCAATACGCTTAGCAACATCATGTCGCGGACAATCATGTCGGCAGCACCGCAATATCGGTATCATTGGCCATGCTGACCACATCGACGAGATGGTTGAATCCAAAGGTCAATACAAATTGTTGCATCCTCTCTTCTTTTTAGCCTTATCAGCCATATACGCACCTAGTAAGATTCAATCAAAAAACTTGGTGAGATGACGCGTCAAGGAAAAGCTAGCCATCTAATCTAATATGCATCTTCAACAAAGAAATCCTGAACGGGAAAGCCGCAAGCCTCCAGCGCAAACACTTGCTCTCCTTAATTCAAAAGGAATATCTAAGGAGTCCAGACAGCTGATAATGGGCCGCTCGTGCAGTTCCAGTCTCAGTCCATGATCAAACAGCAGGCCAACGGCCTCCATCGCGTTTGGCAGACCGAACTCTTCAGTCTTTCGTGCAAACGTTTGCATAATATAGAGGATAGCGATTACCTGGTCAACAGTCCGCGGGAAAACTCTACTGGATCGCCTAGGGTAATCTGATCAAGTCTCTCCAGACCGTCATATCTTCGTATGACGGTCAGATCCTGGCGATCCTCAAGCAATCAGAGAACGGCATTCCCGTTCCGGAGCATGGCATGAGCAGTGCCACCTTCTATAAGTGGCGATCAAAATATGGCGGCATGGACGCATCTCTGATGGCTCGTTTGAAAGAGCTGGAAGATGAAAATCGTCGGCTCAAAAAGATGTATGCCGAGGAGCGCCTCAAGGGCGAGATCGTTAAGGATGCGCTCCAAAAAAAGTGGTAAAGCCGTCTCCACGCAAAGAGATGGCTGACTGATCTGTCTGACCGAAAAAGATTCTGATTGAGGCTTTGGGATGTGCTTCGATTACCTACACAACGTGAAAGGCTTCATCTGGAACCATAAGCGTGTGTACCGTATCTACTGCGAACTGGCGTTAAATCTGCGAATACGGCCACGCAGGCGGTTGAATAGGCATAAGCTTGAACCGTGAAAACAGCCGCTAAGGGCCAACCAGATCTAGTCAATCGATTTCATGCACGACCAGCTATCGTATGGTAGGAGCTACCGGTTGTTCAACGTTATTGATGACTACAGTCGAGAAGGCCTGGCAATAGAAGTCGGCTTTTCACTGCCCACAATACGCGTGATCCGTACCCTCAACCAGCTGATTGAGTGGCACAACCGCACGATCAGATACAGCGGGGTCCGCAAACACCTATTCGAAAAACTGGAGGAGGTTCAGGATTATGCAACGCAGTGGCTTTGGTTTTACAATCATGAGCGACCGCATAAAGCCAACGGTGGAAGGCGCCAGCTAAAAAAGAGAGGATTACCGGGTCATTTAACCGGATAAATAGTTGTGGATATCACTGAGCAAAACCAGACCGTACTGTTAATGCTGGGGCCTACACTATAATGTGGCTGTTTGTAGAATAATTCTAAAAATGGGGCTAAATCGAACATTCCCTAAGAAAATGGAGTTAATAGGTGCGACATTTACTTATAATCATAACATTTATATAAATACTTCTTATGCGTTTTTTTTTGCAACGGAGATGAAAACAAACAAGAATTTCGAGTCGCCCGTAAATTTAATAAAGGACGGTCCGGAAGGGGTGGTGATATTAATAACTTGGACGTTTACATCCCTGCACTCATCGCTTGCTGAGCTTTAACTTCGAACTGTTTGGTCACGCGGGTGCCGTCATCGAATTCAAACGCAATCGCGATCCAATCACCGCTACTCAGTTTCTCTTTCATCCCCTTTAACATGACATGCAACCCGCCCATTTTAAGTACCGCTTGACTGTTCGCCCGCACAGTCAGGCTATCCATGGGCACCATTCTGACCACTCCGTCACTAACCTTTACGTCATGAAGATGGGTCATTTCTGAAGAAGATGAATTGACCGATAACAGCCTTATATCCTCATCCCCCTCATTGCTAATGGTCATAAATGCAGCGACGTTTTTTACCCCGCCGACAGGTTTCTTAATCCAACCCTCTGTAATTTTAACATCCGCCCACACCGGGTTTACAATCATCACACAAAAGGCCGCCATCAGTAATTTTTTCATTTATATCTCCAACCACACCCTTATTTATACATTTTGCAAGGTTCACAATTCAGCACGTCGTATATATAGACGCGCACATCTTACATAATGCGCGAGTTCATATAATCACTTCTCTTGTTCAAACAACTACCCCCTTATTTGTCGATATCACTTCGCGGTTTTCCCGATCCATGGCTTTTAGAGATATTGGCGAATAGTATCCACAATTTTCTCCGGTTTTGTGCTGTAGCCAAACAGGTCAATAAATTGGCCACTACGATCCATTAGATATAGATAAGCACTATGATATACCTCGTCGCCTACTTTTGGATTTTCTTCGTTTTTTATAAATCCATAACTGGCTTTGAACGCCTTGGCTGCATCAGCAATTTGTTGTGCGCTGCCGGTTAAGCCGACAATCGACGGGTGGAATGCGGCAACATAAGTCGCCAGGTTTTCGACACTGTCATTTTGGGGATCAATAGTAATAAATAATGGTTGAACCTGTAGGCTATCGTTCCCGAGTTGACGAATAACCTGCACCACTTCCAACAGGGTTGTTGGACAGACAACCGGGCACTGGGTATAGCCAAAAAATACCAGCCGAAGTTTACCTTGATAACTTTCCTGATTAACCTGATTACCCCGGTGGTCGGTCAAGTTGAATTCCCCCGTGATGGTGGTGTCCGCATTGACCACACCATTGAGAAAAAGGGCTGTGATTAGAAAAAGAACATGGCGCGACATGATTTACCTCAGTAGTTGCTGTATTAAGTCCGCAGGGAGTCAGCAGTCCCTGCAGTCGGAACATGGCTATCGTTTACCCGCAATGGCAGCGATTCGACGCATCGGTTTAATTAAGGAGCTCGCTTGCCAAGTCAGGGCAGGTCCAATCGACCGATCCGATGATCCGCTGCCGTTCACGCCCCTGGCCATCAAACACCACCGTGGCCGGTAACCCAGGAACCCCCAACAGTGTTAAGAGTTGGCCCTGGTCGACATTAACCTCAAAAGCCTCGAGCCCGAGCTCGAGCTTGGACAGTATGCGTTGCGCAGCGCCACTGCCTTCAGCATCATTGTTAACGGCAACGAAACTAATCCCAGGCGCAAGCCCCGAGCTGGAAAAGGCCGCGAATTCAGGAAGCTCCTTGATACAAGGGGCACACCAACTGGCCCAGAAATGGAGCACCAGCCTTTCCTTGCTGGCCATCAGTTGGGCAATGGAGCGAGGCTGTCCCTGCTGCGTTACCACCGTTTCAAGGTCCAGCTTATCGGCTGAAGACGGCGGCTTAGAGGGAGAAAGACAAGCTGCATTTACCCCGAAAGCGCATAAACAGAGAATCAACGATAGAGAAACCTTCATGTCATTTTCCGCAAACAGTGAATTGGACCTTATGGCAGCAACCTGAGTAGCCAAGGGGCGGTGACGGTGTGGAACATCACCGCTCCGACGAAAAAGCCAAGCAGGTAGCCGATCGAACTGATATTTCCCTGCGCAGCAAGGACATGCTGCCGAAAGGGACAGCCATTTGCGAGCACTGACAGGAAACCGACACCAAAGCCCCCCACTGCGGTCAGCCACAGGCTTAGGCCGTCAGGCCGGGAGAAACCGATGCGCCCGCCAGGCTCAAATTGCGCCAATAGGGCAAAGGAGAGCCCGGCAACCACAAAAAAAACCACCGTCCCCTTTAACAACCGGTCGTCGCGGATCAGAATATAATCCCGGATCCCGCCCACAAAACAGAACCGTGAACGTTGCCCGAGGTAACCAAAAGCCAACCCGACGATTAGCGTGGAAACGGCGGCGACAGTCATCGTAACGCTCTCCACCGCAGCCACCAGGTAGCAGCTGCCGCGCCGGCCACCATCGCCGTCGCCCCGCTAAGCGCGAGCGGTTCAAGGGTGGCGGCTCGCAGCAACAACCGCGTCGCACATCCGGCAGCCAGCAGGGCAAAATTCATCACCAGAACCCCGTAGATAAATGTTGTGATTGGATTCTCCGGCACTCGCCAGCGAAACTCACCGCTGGTCAGCGCCCCGAGCGCGGCGCCCAATAGGGCGCCAACCGTCGTCAGCGCCGGGAACACCAGGAAAGCTGGCGCCACCGTCAACTGAGCGCCCAGTTGCAGATTGATCAACCAATGCAATAAATCACGGCCATGGCAGGCCATGCAAACGCCATAGGCCTCGCTCGCTCGCGTCCCGACGACAAAACTTCCCGCAACAGCCAACAGCGCCATAACGGCTCCCGCCCCTATACTGTTGGTAATCACCTTGCCCGATTTCGAAGTCATCCTGATTGTGCCTCGCTCTTGGCGCGCCGGTCGTTTCATTTGCCGAACAATCGCTGACTGAGACTGGAGGGCTTCCAGCCATCCGTGCGGGGCTCGTAGGGGTGTAATTCATCAACCTTTACCTGCCTTTTCGCCAATAACGCCTCAACCCGTGCCCGTTGACGATACTCAAAGCGCAGGGCAACGCCGCAATTGGGGCTGAGTTCCTTCGGTCCCGGAATTAGTTGGCAGTCGATCCCCTCTTTCAGAATCAACATTTCCGCCCGAATCGCGTAGTGGGACGCAAAAAAGGTCAACAACCCATCAAGTGCTTCAGCCATGATTCTCTCCCTCCTCGCGGCACCACGTTGAGATCTCTTTCAGGGCCGCAAGTGCCGTGTCGATATCTGCCAGCGTGTTGCTGTAACCGAAACTAAACCGGACCGTACCGGCCGGCAGCGTACCTAACGTCCGGTGGGCGCCGGGGGCACAATGCAGCCCCACACGGCAATAGATTCCGTAATGTTGCTCCAGTAACAACCCCACTTCGGAAGGCACCAAGCCATCTATATTGAACGCCACCACCGCACCGCGTTGCTCGCTATCCCGCGGACCGTATAGCCTCACCTTCGGTATGTCAGCGCAGCCACGGATAAAACGCTCAGCCAAGGCCTGCTCATGGGCTCGTATCCGCTCAACGCCGATCCTCAACACATGCCGCACAGCAGCCCCCAGCCCAACCAATCCTGCCACGTTGACTGTACCGCTTTCATATTTGTCGGGCATGAAATCCGGCTGACTCTCCAGCTCGGAGTCGCTGCCGGTGCCGCCACGGATCAAAGGATTTAAGTGGATACCCTCACGCACATACAATCCCCCGGTACCCGTCAGACCCAGCAAGGCCTTATGGCCGGTAAAAGCCAGCAGATCGATGCCCAGAGTCTCGACATCAATGGGCACCGAGCCGGCGGTCTGAGCGGCATCAACCAGAAAGGGAACCCCGTATTCACGGGCGATTTGACCTATTTTGGCAACGGGTAGTAGCGAGCCGACAACATTGGAACCGTGGGTAGTGACAATTAATTTTGTATCGTCTCGCACGGCTTGGCGGATCGATTCCGGCACCAACGTCCCGTCGCTAGCGCAGGGCACCACTGTCAACGCCACCCCATTCTCACTGAGATGGCGCAAGGGGCGCATCACAGAATTGTGTTCGACGCTCGTGGTTACCACATGGTCACCGGGTCGTAGCAGGCCGTAGATTGCCAGGTTGAGCGCCTCGGTGGCATTTTGGGTGAAGGCGATACGCACCGGATCGGCAATATTGAACAGCCTGGCCAACAGTTCCCGGGTTTCTTCGACTCGTTGAGAGGCGCGGATGGACATCCGGTGACCCGAACGCCCCGGACTGCCCACTTCGCCAAGCAAGTACTCATCGAGCGCCTCCCGCACGGCGGCCGGTTTCGGCCAGGATGTCGCGCCATGGTCAAAATAAATCACTGGCATCTAGGTCCCCCTCCAATTCCATAGCATCGTCTGCTCCTCCGCCGCCCCAGGAAAAAAGGCCAAAACATGACGCCTTCGCCCTGTCATTTGATTATGGAACCGATAGGTGGCTAACAACTTACTGGCCTCGCGATAACAGGCGTTCATCATTCAATATGTTGGGTTTGAACTGAGGGGTTCCGATGAGGCTGGCGCACTGCCCCAATCCAAGTTGCGAGCGGCCCTGAAACCCCAGGGTGACATGCTCGATTTCCGGGAACTGGGTCAGGGCGGCAATCAAGCCTATCAGGATGTTGCGGGTAGCCTCCGGATGGTCCAACCCCAGTTGACGTAACGACTCGGTGTAGGAAAAATCCAGCGACACCCCCCCCTCCAGCGGATCAAGCCGGTAT
>JBALWS010000164.1:0-8220 GCA_036960405.1 Halopseudomonas sp.
GGAGGAGTCGCTACGCCAAGCCCAGCACCGAGCGGAACACTGACCCGGCAACACGAACTCTGGTTACGCGACTCCTCATTGCGTCGGACCGATCAGGCGCAAATATTCCCCGGATGCCTTGAGGCGGGATATCTCCCGGCTGACCCGATCCGCAAATCAGAGCGCCTGATCAATATTGAATGCTCGATCGAGAATCCCGCTGGGCTATCACGCTGTCGGGATGCGTCGGTTTGACTTGAGAGTGACTTGGCCTTTGATGGCAGCATGAGCAAACAATATGAGGTTGAGCCAACGGCCAGACTTCCCGGTTACCAGCTCAGTACTCAATCTATCTGAGGCGGCGAATCCGGCTGGTAAATTTGCAAGGTTTCAGCCCAGGTCGTCCGAGGCGTTTCCCCCCGAGTCTGTATCGCTTCGGTGATAAAATCGATGAACACTTTCACTCTGGTGGGTAAATACTCCCTTTTGGCATAAAGGAGGTAGACCCCGGTACCTTCCTGACGCAGGCTAGGGAATAGTGGCAGCAGGCGATCCGATCTAAGCCAGTTCCTGGCGATAAAATGGGGTATCTGGGTGAGCCCTAAGCCTTCTGCGCAGTGTTCGGCCATCGACTCACCGTCATTGACGATAAAATTTCGGATGGGGTCATATTCATTTACCCCTGCAGATCCCGGCATCCTAATCGGCAACAGCTTACCGGTTTGTTTAAAGCGAAAGCGAATCCATGAATGATCGTTGAATGCCTCTGGTCCACATGGGGCACCATAACGGTCCAGATAATCCCTGCTGCCACAAACAATAAAGTCGATGGGGCTGAGCTGGCGTACGATTAATTGGCTGTCCTGAACCGAACCGGACCGAATCGAGACATCAACTCCCTGTTCAATAATGTCGACATAGGCATCATCGTAGTGAATATCGATGGTGATATTGGGATAACGTCGGCAAAACTCCTTTAACAGGGGACGGATATAGAGACGGCCATAGGAGACCGGTACATTCAGCTTAAGGATGCCTGATGGAGCGTCGTTCTGACTTTTTAGGGTCTCTTCGCACGCCGTTAGTTCCTCCAGCACACGCCTGGCGGTGTTGGCGTACCGGCGTCCTGCCGAAGTTAGACGCAGCTGCCGTGTAGACCGCTGAAACAGCTGAATGCCCAAATCACTTTCCAGACGATGAATGGCCTTGCTCACCGTTGAGGGGTCTGTGCCATAGGCTTTCGAGGCGGCGGCAAAGCTGCCGCCATCCAGAGTGGCGATAAAAAAACGCAAAGAACGGATCTTATCCATAAAGGGCGATACAAAAGCTATTCGTGAATTTTATTCACTATAGCTAATTCAAAACAGCCCTTCAAACATGAATCGGTCTGAATACAATGGATCTCATCAACTTTATGACTCCAATCACGAGGTAAAAACGATGAGTAAAAACAGACTAAAAACTCCACTACGCTCACTGATAGCGACGTTGATCATGCTTTTTGCGGTAGTTACCGCTGCTGAAGCGGCCGATAAACGCATCGGTATTCTGGTCTATGACGGGGTTCTCACCTCCGATGTCACGGCGCCGCTGGAGGTTTTTGGCGTCGCGAGCCGGCTCACCTGGTTCAGTGACTATGAAGCGATCACCGTTTCAGTATCAAACCAAAAAACCATCACCACCGAGGAGGGGTTAAAAATTGGCGTTGATACCTGGATAGGGGATGCCCCCGAGCTGGACGTTCTTATTGTGACCTCCAGTTACGATATGGCTCCACTAATCGACAACAAGGATCTAATCCGCTTTATTCAAGCAACTTCACAAGTATCGGACTGGATGGCCAGTAACTGCTCAGGAGCCTATCTGTTGGCCGAGGCAGGTCTGTTAGACGGCAAGAAAGCCACAACCTGGGCTGGCGGTGAAGCCGACCTACAAAAAGACTATCCCGCAGTGAAAGTGCAGGTGAACCAGAATCTCGTCGTTAATGGCGGGATCATCACTTCGAATGGCAGCTTGGTGAGCTATCAGGCGGCTCTTAAGTTACTTCACCTTATGAGCTCGGAAACCAAGGCACAAGAAGTAGCTGATGCGCTGCAATATTCACGATTTTCCACCAAACCGTTTTAAGCGGCACTGAAGCAATCTCAAAATGAATGAGGAGCTATAGGGTCGGGTCTCACACTGCACAATAAGAAAATTAATTGAGGCGTGAAGTGTGAGGCCTGGCCCCATCATGCTGATGCCCGTTAAGGTCATTGAAGCTGGTGCTTCCAACAATAGCAGCGTACAAAAAGTCCTAGAATTTAAAGGGATGTGTACGAAAACAGAGTGATTTGTCATGAAGAAAAGCTACCTAATAAAACACATTTTTACGGTTATGGTATTAGGGCTAATATCTTTTTCAGCGTTAGCCGATGGCGCCAAGATTACGCCCTTAATAGAGAAAGATTTAGATGGGCTGATGAACAAAGAAGGTGCGATGCTTATCGTTGAATATGGACCCGGAATGTCGTCAAAAAAGCATCGGCATGACGCTCATATCTTTGCCTATGTACTGGAAGGATCTGTAGTTATGCAAGTCGATGGTAGTGGTCCTGTCACATTAGAAGTCGGGGATGTATTTTACGAATCCCCCAACGATATTCACTTGGTATCAAAGAACGCCAGCACTACTCAAACTGCAAAGTTTGTCGTTTTTTCCGTTAAGGAGAAAAATCATCCCGTAGTTATTCCCGTACAGTAAATGGACGTAGTTGGCATGACGATAGGGTAACGGGCCGCCCAATATCCAAAACACATACACAAACCGGGTCAGCAATGGGTATTGCTCACCCTGTTCAGTGGTACCGCAACGACTCTGAATCGATAACGCCTCATATGACCCCATTCTTGTTTCCAAGACCACAGGCAGCCCGAGTTATGATTCAGATGCTTACCGAACTGAAAAAAATTGATGACATCAACTTGCCGTACCGCAGGCAGCTGTTTGCCGTTTTTCTACTAGGAGCCTATCGTCTCGAAGCATCAGACGCCTCTCTTCCATCTTTTTTAGAGTTGGCACAAATTTTTTATATACCTGCTAATCAGATTATTTGTTTATGGACATGTGTAATGCCTACTATCAGCTCGATCCGCAATGATGCTTCTATTAAACAAGATAATAGCCAAGGTGTTACAGCTAAGACTGCCAACCATTCGACAGATAAAAACGGTACCGCAGAGGCATCACGCGACAATCATCGCAGTGTTGAACTTTCTACTAGAGCGCAGAAAATCCAGAAACTAAACGAAGAATTTTTTTCCGCTGGGCCGCTAAGTGTATCTATCACGCCAGAATTTATAGCGCGGCTCACGGAATATGGTTTTCTCAGCACCGATCAGGCGAGCAACCTGAGTCCATCCGTGGCTTCACCTGATGAGAATCTCTCCAACACCCTTGGAGAGCTATCTCTTTTCATAGACCAACCCAGAGAATCTATCCTCTAGTAAAATCAATGACTACCTTTCGGTGTTTAGCCGATACTTGTAACGCAGATTTGAGCGTAAATAGCTTGCTTTCTGCGGCGCTAAATTGAGATTAATTAGGTTCTCTATCTGACGGATCATTCAACACAGGTAAGTGGAACAAACCGGACATCTCTGTGACTTCTAGTTTTGACGGCTGTTCCAGGTTAGCGGCATCTGCATGTACATTCTGAGTTACGCTTAGCTCTTGTTCCCAGGATGTATTCAAAGTAATGGTGTTGGGTAGGATAAGCCAAGAAGGATTGTAGTTTGCCACCACTTTTTTAATGACTTTGTTTGTTTTATGATCGCCAATTGTGCGTGTGTACCCTGAATATTCAAGTCCATTTTTAGAAAATTCATACGTCGCAATATCAGTAGTAGAGCAGGAAAAATCAGCGCCAGAAGCAGCGCTTCCTTTTTCTTTTACGTAATTTACTGAAACAAAAATAACATTATCGCCAGAACTATAGTTTGATACCCATTGCTTACCACAGTAATCTTCAACAATTATTCCATTTGAATCATATCTACTGACACCTAAAGTCGATTCAGAAATATCCTTGGCAACGAAGTCCATTCCATTAAATACCGATTTCCGACCAGTAGCGGGCATTTGGTTTGAAATAATATTTAGCATCGAATCATACATGGCATAGCCTGGAACGGTGCTTTTAACTGAAGTAGATGCACAGCCAGATAGAATGATCGTAAAAAGAAAAGCACTAGTATTTTTTTATAATAAGAAGTCCTTTCTATACTAAAGTATTAACTTTATTTCGTAATCGACTAAGCACGTGAACGTTTAACGCCAGTGTATGGGGCGGGCTGGAGCGAAGCGTAAGACTGTCCCCGCACGCATTTTTTTTGCGTGCGAGATAACACCTTTGTTAGTAATTTCAATTACCAAACTGTATAGGGCTACCGTTTTTGTCAAAAGCCATATAATTCGATAGGTCGCCCCCATTTTCTACAGTTTGAACCATTCTATTTAGCGGCTTTTCTGCCTCATCGGAACTTGGAACCACGCCATTTCTACCAGGAAGAGCAGCTACTAATACAATTTGCCAATTTTCTTCTATACTTTCGGATTCTGCCACTAAATCGGAAAAACTACCCAATTCATCCAAAGTTTTATCAACACACATGATAGGCTGTAATTCCCCCCCTTGGCCAGAATGAAAGCGAATTGCTTCTTCATCCTTATGAACATTAGGTAGAGATGACTTTAAAAAAACGAATAGTAAACGTTGCGGCTCGGTCTGTTTTTTTGCGGCCGATAGTAGGGATTCATAATTGATTATATTAATTTTCATACTCCTTTAGGTTTGTTAACGCCGCAATAACGGGACGGAAAACTGCGCAGCAGTTTAGAGTTCCGAGCCAGCTTGCTAGCGGCAGTTGAATGCCTTGTTATACGTATTGTGACACAAAGCCAATTTTTTTTGCTTTGATGATGATACTGATTTAGAAAGCTCCTGTTTATCGCCATTATATATTTCCAAAAATATGCCTAGTAATTCTTTCTCTGAATCTATAGGTACATGCCTATCTGAATCTATTCGCACTATCAATTTTTCATCGGAAAGCATAATGCCGATTTTTATATTTTGATATTTTGATCTGCGTAGATATTTCCTTCAGGTAGCTCGTAATGAATAGCGAAACCAAAATACCAAAACCATCATTTGATCTGGTTAATTTTGGCCAACATTTCCCATCTTCTTTTCCAGAAACAGACAGGTCACTGTTCATTCTCAATATTGTGAAATATTCATCAGGAACTTCGAGGAATTTTTGATAACCGTAGGCAATGTTGAACGCATGCCTTTCACACACTTCCTTAATAGCAAATGTTTCCGCTGCCTGACTGCATGCAAGCCCTGCTAATTCTTGATACTTATTATCTGAATCCCCGCCATCCATACGTATAACGCTGCCGTAACCGGCCTCCAAACCGCGCAGTGGGCGATGGTTGACGGCTTTGTTATGTTCATTTCTTGCAATTGATATATCTAGTTACATCATTAGAGCTTGAGATCAAATGATTCTTTGAACCTACCCTGCACTGACGCCAAGTTAAGAATTTCTTTTCCAAATTCTGAAATGAAATAGGTGACAGAGGTATCAGCTTGCTTATCAACCAGTCCATGTGTCGAAAGATACAGTAAACCGTACCGTACAGCCCTTTCCCATCCCCTTAGTTCTGTCTCGCTTATGACGTCCGAGTCGCTCCGAACTTTTGCAAGATACCTTCCGTATCTATCCGGTAAGACCCATTGGTTGTCTCGTTCGAGATATCTCAACAAGAGCACCAAGTCGGGAGTTAGCACGCCTTCTAGTACGTTCGAGCTCAAGTTTTGCAGCGTTTCCAGCACTTTCCGTACGTCTTTAGTCCATAAATTGCCTTGAAATTGCACGGGGAGGTTCTGTATATCCACATCGGGATCTGCGACGAAAATTATTACTTGCTTACTCGAACCCCAAAACGCGCCAAGTTCTGCCATGCACCATTTTGACTCTACTGATCTTTTGGTCGCTAGGAACACGCAGGCATTACATTTTGAAATAGCCGCGACCAGTTGATCAGGTAAAGGCCTCCCGATCGCCATAGTCTCCTTGTCCCATCGACCAATACCGGCCCCATCTAAAGAATGACAAAATTGAATGTAAGATGCTTCGTCTTCTTGTTTGTGACTTACGAAAATCATGCATTACCTCATTCTGGTTGAACATTGCACTGATAGGGAGCTAAGAACATAACGCCGCAATAACGGATGCAGCCACATCGTGGCGGAGTTCCGAGCCAGCTTGCTGGCGGTCGTTGATTGACTTGTTATATGCTGAATGACGCAATATGCTCATGATTTTTCGAACAATTTACGGAATAGCCTTTCTGAGGTTTCTAAACCGTCATCGGTTAACACAACAGACTTAGTTTTACTCACTGGGTCTAAAATATAACCTTTTTCATGAAGTCTATTCATTACGTCGAAATCGATCTGTTTCCATGCTCGGACGTTGTCATGAATGGTCAGATATAGAAGAGCCAATGCCGCTTCATCTATTTTGTCTTCATCGATGTCCATGTGTCCTCCAAACTCGACAAGGCATATAACGACCAAGTTCAGCTGCGGACAGCTCGCATAGCAGGTTGGCCGTCAGCTGCAGCGCCTTGTTAGGTGGCGTCTTCCTTTTGCGCCGAGTTCCCATTTTCTCGAAATGGATTCTTTTCGACCTCTTCGTACTCAAGCTACTTTACTTAGTCGTAGTACCGAATCTCAAGGACATTCTCGTCTGGATCATTGAAATAAACCGAGCGCACAGCCTGGCCCTGTGCGCCGAATACATCCTCTCCTCCTGGCTTAAGTTTCACCCCATGCGCTTCTAGCCGTGCCGACACAGAATCGAATTGCGAAGCACTCATGGATAGACAGAGGTGATTGATAGGAGCCCCGCCAATGTCCTTCCCGCCGCCTGTGAACTCCTGAACGAGCGATAGCAGCTCGCTCCGCTCCATTAAGTCGAAAATTGTGGTCTCGTTAACACGAACGTTCGGAAAACGCGCTCTACCCTCTGCGAAGTCTTCCGCCCGTACGGATTCGAGGCCGAGAACGTCTACATAGAATTTGAGAGCACGTCTCTCACTCTCCACCCACAACACAGCATGATCAAGCTCCATGGGTTCTCTCCTTTAGTAGGCCAGAGCGCCATAACTCAACGCAGTAATGGATGCTCGGTCTTGTACTCCTGCGTCTGTTTGCCACCTAACAAGCCATTATTTGGTTCTCGATAATCCTAGTACTGCCCCAACCTGCGGGCAAGGATCGATGGTCTGAGCAGGTTTTCTAACGGCATAACACCCCTGCCAGGGATGTTATCAAGAAATGGATATCACTCAACGCTGGTCAGTCCCCCAGACTGACTTAGCATGCGCCTCTAGCGCCATTCGCATGGTTTGCACCTGAAAATATTGAGGCAGAGGCAGCTATGAGCCGACTTTTGCCTCTTACCGAGTGCTCGCGGCTCCCAGCGGCACAACCAACCCCTTGAGCGTCCGAAAGCGTCATATGACTTTGCTAACTATATCTAGCCCTTAGGAGGGGTATATTCGACAAATCCCTTTTCGTAGTCACAAAACACGCGCTTTCCCTTTATCAGTGCAACACCGATGATCTCTTTAGCATTTTCATCATGCTGATCTTCAAAGTTGCATAGCGCCCAGCAGATTAGGTGTTTCTCTTCACAGGCTCCTTTGTCGATTTGAAACCGGGCCTTCCAGCCGACTGCCGGGATGATGGAGTCTATTTCGTATTTACGTTCTAAATTTGGCATGCGAACACCGCCCCGGAATCGTTTCTGTATAAGTGGTGCGCCCTGAGGGCTTTGTTTTCCTATCATTATAGTCGTTGGTCATGATGAAGCCTCGTAGGAGCACCGATAACCAATGGGCTTATTAAGACGTTTATAACGTGTGGTACAAGCTGAAGATAAACGCTATCGATGCGATGCAGTCCGATGACGAATCCATCTCCGCACCGATCGATGTTTCCGTATTCGGCTGCTATATCCAATTTGGTACCCGTTACAGCGTGGATGTACCGGTACTGTTCAACCAGTACGGCCTCAATGAAACCGGTTCGGGCCGACTGCTGCCTCTGAGGTCGCCAGGCTCTGTGTGTCCGGTTTGTCTTAGTGTTCTGCGATACCGGCCCGCAAGCTTGAGCCTCAGATTGT
>JBALWS010000165.1:0-7995 GCA_036960405.1 Halopseudomonas sp.
CTACGCCGGTTGTATCCGTGCTCAGGAAGGTACCGTCGCTGAGATCGACGAGCACACCGCCGCGTATCATTTCCACGAACCGCTAGGTGTTGTGGGGCAGATCATCCCGTGGAACTTCCCGCTGTTGATGGCTGCCTGGAAACTGGCGCCAGCGTTGGTGGCCGGTAACTGCGTTATTCTCAAGCCTGCCGAGCAGACGCCGATGTCGATCATGGTGCTGGCGGAAATTATCGATGACCTGTTACCACCGGGTGTACTGAACATCATTCAGGGCTACGGCGAAGAAGCGGGTCAAGCGCTGGCCACCAGCAAGCGCATCGCCAAGATCGCTTTCACCGGTTCGACGCCTGTCGGTAGCCATATCCTTAAATGTGCGGCGGATAACATCATTCCATCGACTGTTGAGCTGGGCGGCAAGTCACCCAACATCTACTTCGAAGATGTACTGGACCAAGAAGACGATTACATCAGTAAGTGTGTTGAAGGCGCGGTGCTGGCGTTCTTCAACCAGGGTGAAGTCTGTACCTGTCCTTCACGCCTACTGGTTCAAGAATCTATCTACGAGAAGTTCATCGGCAAGGTGATCGAGCGTATCGCGATGATCAAGCGTGGCAACCCGCTCGATACCGAGACCATGGTCGGTGCTCAGGCCTCGCAAGAGCAGTTCGAGCGTATTATGGGCTACTTGGAGATTGGTAAAAACGAAGGTGCCGAAGTGCTGGTAGGTGGTAAGGCTGCTGAAGTTGGCGCCGAGTTTGGCGGCGGTTACTACGTTGAACCTACCATCCTCAAGGGTGACAACTCGATGCGGGTGTTCCAGGAAGAGATCTTTGGCCCCGTCATCAGTGTGACCACCTTTAAGGACGAAGCCGAAGCGCTGGCGATCGCCAACGATTCCGAGTTTGGTCTGGGTGCAGGTTTGTGGACCCGTGACATGAACCGCGCCTACCGCATGGGTCGTGCTATCGAAGCCGGTCGCGTCTGGACCAACTGCTACCATGCCTATCCTGCGCACGCTGCGTTCGGTGGCTACAAGAAGTCGGGTATCGGCCGTGAGACCCACAAGATGATGCTGGATCACTACCAGCAGACAAAGAACCTGCTGGTCAGCTACAGCACTAGCCCGCTAGGCTTCTTCTAAGCACCACACGGTGTAGCCCGGAGTGAATTCGGGCTGCAGCGTTGTTTTTCGACTCTGGGAATGAGCAGTTTTTAACCCGAACGTTCCTATCTCTGGTGGGTTTTTTACCACACCCCGGTTCCGCTTGCGGTCCGGGGTTTTTGTGTTTCATCGATTCAGTCGCGCAGCATGATCAATGCGGCATCAGCTCAATGATGTGATAGTTACCGACGCTCGGGTTGGTCAGTTTAAAGTGGATCGTCTCACCGTTTTTGAGTCCGCTGATATCGACTTGGGGCGCGAGGTGGAAGGTCATCTGCATCGCATCCATGTTCCAGGCGGGGATAGGTTGGTGCATTACTTTGACCTTACGAGCAGCTGCGTCGATGTGTTTGACGACACCTTTGGCAGTGACCGTGTTGGCGACGGGCATAGACGGCATTGCCGTGTCGGACATAGGTTGATGCGACATTGGCTGATCGGCCATCGATTTCATCTGGTGATCGTGCTGATGCGTCATATCTCCGGCTAACAGCGAGGAGCTAGCGATCATGCCTCCAATGAGTAAAGCGAATCCGGTAGGTATAATCGTGATCATCATGGTTTAACTCTTTTTAGGTGTAGAGGTGCCGTTGGTAGTCTGGGTATAGAAAGCTTTGCGCTGGCATAAGACGACTTCTAGCTAGAATCCCATCGACGAGATCAGTGCTAGGTTGAGATCGTCAAAGCGGTATAGCTGGCCTTGATACGTTTTGGCAAACACTTTGGCTGCGTCTTCACTGGAGAAGCTGGCAAGGGTTGGCCCCATCGCACCCTTACGGTTGCTGCCGACCACATACCAAGCTTGGCGGGCGTCGATATAGGTCTGTTCGTCGGGGTGATCCCAAGGAGTGACCGCCATATCGTGGACGAAGGCGCTTTGGATATTATGCTTGTGCTCGGGGTCGAGCAGGTAGGCGAACATATCGCGAGTCGAGCAAAAACGCATGTTTTGGCTCTGACCGCGTTCGTATAACTGGCCTTTTGGACCGGCAAAACTGGTGATGATCATACCGCATAGGTGGCACTCGTCACCGCTTTCTAGTGCCACGACCTGTTGGGCGGCCAGCGTCTCGGGGGTGTCTTCGTTGCAGCCGCTTATTAACAGTGTCGCCAGCAGACCCAGCATCAGCCCTGCGTTTTTGAAAGCGGGCTTCATAGGTTTCTCCGGTTGAAGATCAGTAGGGCGATCGCGATAGGAACGGCCAGCCAGATAAGCAGGAATCCCAGCAGGGCGGCGGTTGAAAACTGGACATGCTGGGCGATCGCCATCAGTCCGGTAATCTGCTCGTTGGCAAAGTAGCTGATGTTGACCAGTCGAAAAATATCGGTCGGGTTGAGCAGTAGCAGGTAGGGGAACAGCTCTGCATCCACATCGCCTTCGGTGCCGACCAACAGTCCCAGTAGGCCAAGATCGAAGACCAATACAAACAGGAACCAGACCACCAGAGCCAGGCCCGCGGCTTTGGATTTTTCGGTGACAGTCGCGCTGATAATATAGGCGATGGCGATAAACACCCAACCTAGCAGGATCGCCGAGACGATGAACAGGGCGAAGGCGCTGCCGAGTTCGGACCAGTTGGTGGTATCGGAGAAGGTTCCCATGATCAGTGCGGCGGCGCCAAAACCGACCAGCGTGGAAAAGGCCATGATGGCGCCGTGTCCGGTCATCTTGCCAAGCAACAGTTGCCAGCGCGACAGCGGATAGGTCATCAGCAGCAGCAGGGTGCCGTTTTCCTCTTCTCCGACTACGCCGTCATAAGCCAGCATCAGCGCGATCAGCGGGATAATAAACACCGCCAAGCTGGCGAGGCTGATAATGGTCGTCGATAGCGATGTGAACCCCACCCGGCCTGCAGCGGCGGCTCCAAAGTAGGCCAGGCCGATCGCCAGAATAGCAAAGATGATGGTGATGGCTACGATCCAGCGGTTACGCAGACCGTCGTGAAACTCTTTGCCGGCGACTGTGAGGATGGCGTTCATGGGTTACCCCCCTGCCGTTGTGGCTCTGTTTGCAGCTGCATCGTCCCGGTGAAGTGAGTATACAGATCTTCGAGTGTCGGTAGGTGCAGATCCAAGTTTTCTAAGCCCGGTAGCGCCATCACCTGTCGCATCACCTGCATCTTGTGTTGCAACGGCACTGCAAGCTGGGTTTTGTTTTTGGATGCGTCATTGCTGTCTGCTTGATGAGATATCGCATGAGCTTGCAGGGTTTCAGGTAGGGTGATGCCGCCTTCCAGGTTTAGCGTTACCGGAAGCTCGGCTTGCTGGCGCAGGTCGTGTAAATTGCCTTCAGCTAGCCGCTTACCACGACCCAAAATCAGCGCTCGGTCGATATATTTTTCCACCCCGGGGAGCACGTGCGAGCAGAGGATGACGGTGCAGCCTCGCTCTTTGAGTCCTGCCAGTCGCTGATAAAAGTCCTGCGTGGCAATGGGGTCA
Source organism: Halopseudomonas sp. (assembly GCA_036960405.1). Lineage (GTDB taxonomy): Bacteria > Pseudomonadota > Gammaproteobacteria > Pseudomonadales > Balneatricaceae > Motiliproteus. The sequence continues at coordinate 3,602 of JBALWS010000165.1, forward strand.
AGGCCGACAGTGGGCTCGTCTAACAATAGCAGTTTGGGGTCGCCTAGCAGTGCCTGCGCCAACCCCAGGCGCTGGCGCATCCCTTTTGAGTAGGTTTTGACTCGACGTTTCTCGGCGTGTTTGAGGCCTACTTGGTCGAGCAGCGCCGCACTCTGTTGTTTGGGGATGCCTTTGAGTCGGGCGAAATAATTGAGCACTTCCAGACCTGTCAGCTGATCATAAAAACTGACGTTTTCCTGTAGAAAACCCAGTTTCTTACGCAGATGGCGCGATTCAGAGCGAGTAGGGTCTTCGCCAAAGACGCGCACCTTGCCTTTGCTTGCCTCGATCAGGCCTAGTATCAGCTTGAGGGTGGTGGTTTTACCGGCACCGTTGTGGCCAAACAGCCCCAGGATCTCTCCCGGTTTTAGCGCCAGGTCTAAGCCTTTGAGTGCATGAACGTCTTGGTAGTGCCGTTCGGCACGCTCGAGTTCTACGATGGTTGCCGTGTTCATGGTCGGGTCGCTACCTCTGAAAACACTGTGATGGAGGGTAGGGGATGGCTTCCCTGGCTGACGGTTTGAGCGGATTGTGTCGCTACTGAAAAGGGTGAACTCATCAATGGGGCACTGTCGTATACCCCGGGTGATTTGAGCACCGGGAATTGTCGCTGCACCCAGCGCAGGGTTTCTACCGCAGGACTGTTGAGTAGTACCTTCATGGCCGGGTATTTCCACAACAGTTTGTCGATACCGTCGTTGGGTTCGTAGTGGGTATCGCCGATGCCGTCGCCGTTCATGTCCCAGCCGAGGTAGTCGCTCCAGTAGTTACCTCGGCCATCTTGGGACCAATCCTGCTGGCGATTGGACACGTATTTGACCTGCTCTTTGTTGCTGATAAAGCTGTTGCCGGCGATCACATTGTCTTCCGACCCTGCGGTCAGGTGGATACCCAGATCGCTCTGGTTGAACTGATTATTGACGATGCTGTTGAACACCGAGTTGTACATAAATAGCGCTTTGCCTTCGGCCCCAACTATGGCATTGGCATTTTTGAGTAAGTGCGGGTTGCGACCAGTCTGAACGCCGTTTATACGATTGCCGCTGATCTCGGAGTTGGTGATGAAATTCATCAAAATGCCGTAGTTCTGATCGTTTTCAGAGCGGTTGTTGGCCACGTGCAGGTACTTCGATTGCATCAGTGCGTAGCCGGTGCGGGTATTGCGGGTGTGGTTGTTGATCACCTTATTGTTGTGCGAATACATGTAATGGACGCCGTAACGCAGCTCGTGCAGGTAGTTGCCGTTCAGTTCGTTGCCGTTGCTGGTATCGATATAGATACCGTCTCGGGTGTGCCAGACCTCGTTGTCTTTGACCAGCGCGCCACCAACGTTGAACAGGTGGATACCGTTGCCGCGGTCTTGCGAACGAGTGTTGAGGTCGCCTTCGATACGATTGTTGAGGATCTGGATGTTTTGGCTGGCATCGACCCAGATTCCGGAGGTGATACCTTTGAACCGGTTATGGCGGATGATCGCGTTTTCGGCTTGGGTCGAGACGAAGATGCCGGCATCAAGGTCGGTCAGGTTGTCTCCCCAGTTGTTGATCTGCAGTTGTTCGATACGGATGTTTTCCGCGTTGAGCGTTAGGGTGCTGTGAACGCCACCACCATCGAGAATAACCCCGGCTTGACCGGTCAGGGTCAGGGCTTTATCGATACGAAAGTTACCTCGATAGAGGCCGGGCTCGAGTCGCAATTGATCGGCTGGATTGGCGTTGTCTATGACTTGCTGCAGCGACTGCTCAGGGGTCACGCTGAGTTGGGCGGCTTGAACTGACTGCAGGCTAGTTAAGCCTCCCCAGCACAGTACCAATCCTACTGCTAACAGATACCGCTTCATGCCTGAATATCCAAAAGAATCGAGGTTTATCAGGATAACACCACCCAATAAAGAGAGAATTACCGAGCTTGCGCTGGTTGGCGCAAACCCGGCAATGGGGAACGGCTAAGGCCTAAGCTTCAACCAGCATCCGGCCGCGCATCTCCATGTGCAGCGCGTGGCAGAACCAGTTGCAGTAGTACCACTGGACGCCAGGCTTGTCGGCGATGAAGGTGATGGAGGCGGTGGCCTGTGGGCCAATCTCCATCTGCACCCCGTGGTTGATCATGCAGAAACCGTGGGTCACGTCTTCGATCTTGTCGAGGTTAGTCACCACTACGGTGACTTCATCGCCCAGCTTGACATTGAACTCGCCAATGCCATAAATCGGTGCGACCGAGGTCATGTAGACCCGCACTTTTTTGCCATCGCGGATCACCTTGTTGTCTGTTTCCAGGGTAACACCGTCTTTTTTGGCCATCTCCACCGTCTTGGCGAAGAACGGATCATCACGCTTCCACAGTTTGTCAGGCTTAACCTTGCTGCGGTGGACCATGATGCAGTCGTGCGGTTCAGCGTAGGTGGGGCCGTCGTGGACTATCTTCATCTCGTCGCCAGAGATGTCGATCAGCTGATCGTTCTCGGGATGCAGCGGGCCGACATTTAGGAAGCGGTCTTTGGAAAACTTGCACAGAGAGACCAGCCACTTGCCATCGGCATCACGGCTCTCACCCATGGTGGTGTGGTTGTGGCCAGGTTGATACTGCACGTCCAACTTCTGTTGGATGTAGTTAACCTGCTTACCCTGATAGGCGTCGATCGCTTTCTGCAGATCCCACTTAACGATCTGGCTATCGATAAACACGGTGGTGTAGCAGTTGCCGCGGCCATCGAAGGCGGTGTGTAACGGCCCCAGTCCCAGCTCCGGTTCGGCGGCGACCACGTCACGAGGTTTAATCTTGTCGTCGAACAGTTCGTCGAATTTATGGATGTCGAGCACCGTTACGGTGGGAGACAGCTTACCGTTGGCTACCGCGTAGCGTCCGTCTGGTGCGGTATTCATGCCGTGTGGACTCTTGGGCACAGGCACGTAGCGGGTCAGTTGGGTGCCCTTGCGACCGTTAACAACCGGTACATCAGAGCCGGGAAGAGTGATGAAATCACCGGCTTTAACCGCCGCCTCGATCCGCTCGATATTGAAGATCACCACATGGTCGCGTTCGTTGCGCATAGTGCCAGCCAGGTCGGTGGCATTCTCAGAGTTATAGCAGGTGGAGAACGCGTATTTGCCGGTATAGTCGGCGTCGGTGTTGTCCAGATTGCCATCGACGATAACTTGCCAGGCGACTTCCATGGTCTCCGCATCGACGGCGTTGAACATCGTATAGTAGCCTTCGACATCATTCATGCTGGCGAGACTGCCATCGTTGGGGTGGGGAATGCGGAATTCGGCGTTGCAGAAGACATACTTGGTATAGGGTGCCTTCTGCACCCGCAGACCATGAATTGCCTGGACGTTAGGGATGGTGACGATTTTGTCGGTCTTCATGATATCGCAACGAATCCGCGCCACACGTGAGTTGCCCTTGTCGTTGATAAAGACATACTTACCGTCGTAGTGGCCGTCTTTCATGCTCATATGAGGGTGGTGAGCGTCGCCCACCAAGAACTTGTTGTCCTTGCCAAGAATCTCTTTCGATTCGTTGGTCAGCCCCCAGCCGGTGGCGCAGTCGAGGTTGAATACAGGGATGCGCATCAGCTCGCGCATCGACGGAACCCCGAGGATACGGACTTCGCCCGAGTGACCGCCACTCCAGAAGCCGTAGTATTCATCCAGGTCTCCGGGTGCCACAGCACCTGCCTGTCCGGTTGATGCGGCGGCTGTCGTGGACATTAATGAGGCGCTCATCCCCGCCACACCAGCGCCGACCAGGGCGGCGGATGAACCGAGGAAAAGACGGCGGCTGAACTTCACATGATCGCTAGCCTGATCATCATCAGCGTCGATGGCAGGCAGGTTTTTATCGTTAGGGTCAATCATTGTTACATTCTCCAAGACTTAGGGAAGATCGTACTTATTTCAATGTACCGGCGGTATGCCTGGGTGCTGAATACCGTCATCCTTGTAACCGACTGGTCGTCTCCGTCTATGGCAGACAGTTAGCGGTATTCTTTCTTCCTCTGGTTCCCGCTCAGGGACCGACAACGAGGCCTAATGTTTGCGGCGTTTCGAATACTTTGTTACTAACAACCGTGCAAAATTTGTGTGATTAAACGTAGCTCATTCATGCCGCAGGCGGATTAATTTCTACCATTGGGATCTGGTTTTTTGCCATCTTGGCTTTCTTACGCTTTTTTTGGACCAGCGGCGGACACTTGTCGTGGTTGTGATAGGTGACCTGGCAGTCGAGACAATGGTGGCATTCGTTGGCGTTGATCGTGCCGTCGGGTTCGATTGCCTGGATCTCGCATTCGTTGGCACAGATGCGGCAGGGTTGGCCGCACTCTTTACGCCGGTTGAGCCAGTCGAAGATTC
>JBALWS010000166.1:0-7942 GCA_036960405.1 Halopseudomonas sp.
CCCAGCAGATTCTTATCCTGCGGCCCCTGCAGATAGGCATCCAGTAGCTCGCGGGGACTACTGGCAAGCGAGGGTTGCGCCACCAGCCGATCCCGCCAGTGATAAAACAACATACGGCTGTTAGGTGCTGGCGTGGTCACGGCTTTCCCAGCGACGGTGATGACGGCCCGCCGCACCAGGGGCAGAGAAACCAGGGAATGCCAGAGGGCCGGGATCGCCTGCGGCCGGTTGGCCGTCAGTGCCTCTTGGGAAAGGTCCAGCAGGAGCGTACCTCCCTTTAAGGCGATACGTTGGACCCGGGTGTCAGCGGATATCAGCGGGCGTAATCCGCTGTCCGTGGCCGGACCGGCCAACCATTCAGCGAGCAGATCCTGGGGCGAATCAGCTTTGCCGGCCAGGCTTCGAGAAACTGGTATCAGGTAACCCCCCGTCGGGTTTTCGAAATAGAGGGTCACCGGCGTACGGCGCAACCACTGCTGCCAACTGTTCAGCCCGAACTTTGAATCTGCTGTCGACAGTACGATGCAGGCCAGCGATACCAGCACCAGCGTCCATAAAATAGCCCGTGGCCGTGTCGTTAAAGGCGTTATGTCAGGATGTACTTGTTCCGTCATTGCACGTTATCCCGTCGTTCATTGCAGCCCCAGTGGGGAGACAGACGCCGCAATCGCCGACCAGTCCAAGAATTATAGGTATCAGAATTCAGTAACCCAGCGCTCAATGGCACAGGTTATTGGATACCGCCAGGGTCGCTACGCCAATATCCGATGGCAGTCCGCTGATTTCCCTCACTAAAGAGCGTGATCTCATATCGAACAGTGCCAGGCTCCCCAAGCCCCCAATCGATACCACCAGTGTTCGGGAATCTGAAGTAACCACTCCTTCACGGGGCAAGCCTTTGAACTGCAAATGCTCGGCCACGGTTCCTGTCGTCAGGTCAAGCAGGGCGACATCGCCGTTTTCTCCAATCACCGCTGCGGTCGTATCCAGCCACCCCACGTTGATGGCCACTGGGTTGGCAACGGCCTTGACCGTGTATAGAGCCTCCAGAGTTAAGGTTGAAATAGCGGTGAGGGTGGCGTCCGCTCTGTTGGGAATCAACATGGTACTGCCGTCGGTTGTGCCCCAGGGGCGTCCCGGGCTCCGTTCCACATAAATCTCTTTTATCTTCGTTAAGCTTTTGAGATCGATCACGTACACCTTTCCGGCACGCGCATCGCTCACAAACCCTAACCGGCCATCGACACTGCGCGACATCGCCGACAGCCCAGCACCGTCCCTGCTGAGGGTAAGTGATGTGTTTTTAGACCACAGATCAGAAACCCTTAACTCTCCCCTACCCTGATCAATCCAGTAAACATGCGAACCATCCAGGCTAAATGTAAAAGAGGTGGCGGTATCGACATCACTAATCCGCACCAGCGTCTCCCGCCGTCGCACAGACTGGACCTCCAGCACGCGTTGCTGACGATCGTAGATAGCCAGGGTGTCCCCGAGGGGGCCGAGCTTGATATCGTCAGGGATCATTGAAAGGGGATAATCGATCTGCTCCAAACGGGCAGAGGCTAAGTCAACCAGCGTCAGCTGCTTATCCTCGCGGTGGGCAACCACCAACGCTTTCATGTCGTTCGACGCCACTATCGCACCCGGTACGCGCTTCAACTCGATCGTTTGCGCTACCTTTTGCTGCTGGAGGTCGACAATGGATATAGACTTTTGCGAGACACTGGCGAGAAAGGCGTACCGGGAACCGTCATCATACGCCGCGGTGACCGGCAGGCTGAGCGTTAACAGGTACAGCAGGGTACTAACGAAACACTTCATCTAACGTAACCTCAGGTAGGGATAGATCAGATCGCTGAGTACATGGAAGTTGTCGGTAATGAGAACCAGGCCGAAGGCGACAATCACCAGCATACTGGCGAAGCCAAGATAAGGCGCGTAGTGCGCCACGCGGCTCATCAAGGGCATCACCCGTGAAAGAAACAATGCGCCCAACAAGAATGGCACGGCGACCCCCAGGGAAAATATGAACATTACCGTTGCACCGACAGTGGCACTGCCCAGAGAGCCGACATAAATCAGTAGGGTCGCGACAATGGCCCCGCCAAAGCAAGTGAGACACCCCAAAGAGAAACCCATAGCCATCAACGCCGAGAGGAAATAACCACCGGCGTCTAGATTCTTGGCCTTCTCCGGAAGCTTAATTACCCGGCAAACCAGGGGCGCTCGGCTACGCACGCCCATCCAGATGCCCATCACGATCACCAGCGCGCCGGTCACTGTGCTGACAGTCGAACTCCACACCGCAAAAAAAAGCTGCATTTCTTTACCAGCATAACCAATGGCGGCACCAGTGACGGTAAACAGTGCCGAAAAGGACGCGACAAACGCCAGGGCAATCATAAACATCCTACGCCCAGCCCTCACAGGTAACGCCTTCCCCGCATGAGCCACCTGAGCCACCTGAGCCACCTGATCAGACGACAACCCCGTCACAGTTACGATGTAAACCACCAGCAGCTGTAATAAACACGGCGTTAGCACAAACGACAACAATCCCGCAGATAGGCCCAATACCATCAGCGGTGTCCACTGTTGAGCTTCCAAAAGCCCTGCTGGGTACGCAAGGGGGAGCTGCCATTCAACCACACGTGCGGTTCGGTCGAGGTCCCAGGAACTGACCAGCTGCAGCTGGAGTTTCTGGGTGTTGCCCTTGAGGACAGGCTCACTGTTTTCCTCAAATGCCTCAAAGCGGACGGTCACCGCCCGATGATGGACCGCATTGAGCGGCCCTTCGACATCTACCGGTTGGTACCTGATCCCATCAACGCTCAATGTGGCTTGTGGCAACTCGGTCGGCAAGTCCTCGATATGGGTGGTTTCCGTCACCACAAAAATGATATACCGGTCGGGACGGTATTCTGAAACCACTCGGGCTTTACCGGTTTTTTCGAAATACATGGGTGTGGCATAGAGCACATCTACGTCAGCATCACCCGGCCCTGGGGCGCCGCGCGTCAAGAAGCGACCGATACTGACCGCCTCCGCGCGTCTTTCTTCCTTGACGCCGCCGCCGATGTCGATGAGCAGCTTTTGCCCCTGAACCAGGTAGGGGAAAACCAGCCAGCTAGCAGATATCACTACCCCAGCAACCAGCGTCAATACAATCAGCAAGCCTTGCTGCTCGGACATTAATTTAGCTAGTCGGCCACTGAAACCATTATGTGAACTTGCCTTCATGGAGGTATCCCAACTAAAACTACATGTTTGAGCTGTCGTCGATGCCTTTTGAGGGGGGCTTGACGGCTAGAAATGGCTTCGCGTCCTTTGACACCTTGATGGTGAAGAACTGACCTTTGCGTTTGCAATCGCTGCAGTACAGGGTATACGCACCTTCCTGCTCCGGCACCTGCCAGGAGAGGCTGCCAGTTTTACGTCCCGCCAAGGATATAGCCGGTGTACCCATATTGTCGCTCATAAAGGTGTGCGCTTTGGTGCTGGTATTTTGCACTACAAGCTGCACCTCAGTGCCGGGATAGACGCTCAGATCGGCCGGCAGAAAACGGCCGCGTTTCGCCATCGTCCGTACCACCTGCCTGCTGCCAAGGCCTGAGACATAGACAGAAACGGCCTTTATGTCATCCTCGCTAATCGATGATTTGACCACCACCATGGCACCAATCCCTTCGATCGCAGCCCGAATCGAGCCTTCAGTAGCCCCGCGAATAAAGGGCCCCACCCCCAGATCACCTTCTCCATAATCCCCGTGGCAACCCTTGCAGCCAAGCCCGGCCACGGTGTCAAAAACGGTCTTTCCCTTTTCAATCAATGTGGCATCAGCAAATGCCGGTGCCGCTACCGGTGCTGCGAATACGACGGCCGACACGGCCATGAAAGCAATCCTGACACTCTTAAGATCTATGCACATAAAACCTCCCTACATCGTATACCGTTGATACATCTAAATACTTGGTCATACGTTTCAATAGGAACCTGAGCCGGTAAAACCGGCCCAGGTTCTCTTACCTTAATTTGCCAACAATTCACGCTTGACGGCCAGGGCACTACCCTGCAAACCATTTTGATCGGATACCGTTTCGCCTTCGGCGTTCCAACCATCCGCGTATTGAACAAAGGCACCGGAGTGGGTACTGCCACCGTTGGGCATCATGATCCGCTCGCTCACCACATTTTGATCAAGGTCAAACACGACCACTTCAAAACTGGCATTGCAGCTGATCCACAATTCATTGGCATCAGGATCGGGGTGCAGGGTACCGTGATCCCCGCGAATACAACCGGTGTAGAACTGGTCCATAGCGCGCGATCCGGGAACGTCCATGGTTGCGGAGTCGACCTTGCCCAGCACCTTGCCGCGGTTGTGCGATTCTTCGCCCTTGCCAACGGTAAACAGATAGCGATCATCCCAGCCCAGATGCACCCCATAAGGCCCATCCACACCCGCGCGCTGCTCAGACACCACTTTCTTTTTCTCCACGTCAAACTTCATGACGATACTGTTGCGGGCGCCGCTGATATAGGCGTATTTGTTATCGGAGGTGAACGCCAACATGGCAGGTGCGCTGTCATCAACCTTGGCCCACTTCTTAACTTTCCAAGTGTTGGGATCGATCAACATTACCGGGTTGTCATGTAAGTGCTTACGCATATCAAACGACCGGTAACGACCCATGCCCATAATCAGATCCGCGTCAGGTGACGCAAAATATGTATAGGCCTCATTGCCTTGATCTTGATGAGAGACGGCGCCGACCACTTTATGGTCGTTGTCGGGATCCAACACAAACAGTGGCTGTGACCATCCGTACAGCATGACACGCTGCTGACCATCAGGCGTCCGGTACGATTTAGCGTGGTGAGCCTGCCCCCTGAGCTTAATGACTTTTTCGACTTTCAGAGTACGCGCATTAATGATTAAGTAGCGACCAGCATGATCACCCATGGACATAAAGGAACCTTCTCCGGTAGGTAGATAAATCCACTTTCCGTCAGGCGAAGTACCCAGGCCATGAGGTTCAAACACGTTTTTCCATCCCCATCCAAGAACGTCATAGGACGTGCTGGTAACCACCTCACGGGTGTCGGCATCAATAATGGCAAGCCCTGGTAGCGTTACGCCACTGAGCAAACCACCGTAACCAGGCCCTTCGGAGGTCATAAAAACGGTAGGGTGCTCCTTGGAGTCCCAGGCATCGGAACCGCTGGAGTCAAAGCTGTACTCGAGTGTGACGCCCGCCGTCTCGGCCCAGGGCGTTGACCACTCGGCCCGCTCCTTGTCCGAAGCTAAGTCGGGTTTGTCTGCCAAGGCGCTGGTTGCTCCCAATACTCCTGTCAAAGCACCTAATACCAGCACGCCCGACAGAAGCCTAGACATCATTGAAAAATTGCTTGTTATCATTGCTTCTTCCTCTTTCATCTATTGAAAACTGTAGCTGCGTTACAAATCATGGACCTCTTCTGCACACCTCTCTTTACGAATTCGTAACGGCATGCTTTTTAGCCTCCAACCCCTTACTTTGCTTCTAAAACGGCCGGCACTGTATTGCTTTCCCACACCGCTGCAAACGAATATTTGGGTAATAGTGGCGGGAACGCATCATTCACTGTGGTGTACCGGAGTGCTCAAGACACCATGAAATAAGTATCGGTCCCGCTAACATGCAGCCCAAGGGGTAGACTTGTAAAAAGAGCGGTTATTTACCGTCTATTTTAACGAAGAAGATGATTCATAAAAAGGGAAATATAGCTGTCATCTTGTTCACTTTTGGTTATCATGTTTTCATGACATATGAGCAACTCAAAATGCTGATGGCGGTAGTGGAAACGGGGAGTTTCAGAAAAGCAGCCGGCGTTGTATTTAAAAGTCAAGCGGCGGTGAGTAAAGCGATAAAAGGGCTTGAGAGTGAGCTTAATATCCCGTTGTTTTCACGGGACACTTATCGGCCGCTATTAACCAAAAAGGGCAGAGCCTTTTATCAAAAATCAAAAGAGGTTGTCGAGCAATTCGATGATTTATTGGATTTTGGCAGAGAGCTGTCTTTAGGTTATGAACCCGAGGTTGATATCGCCATCAATGCCATCTGCGCAACACCTCAACTGTTGTCCTTAATTAAAACATTGGATGATAAATATCCAAGAACTCAACTCAACTTATCGATAGAAAATTTAGGTGTTCCCATGGATCGACTTAAACAAGGAAAGGTCGATTTTGCGATTACCCGTATTTTAGAACCGGACCCCGAACTAGAAAGTATTGACTTGTTTGATGTCAAACTGCTCACAGTGGCCAGGCATGATCTTGAACCTGTGAGACAGAAGGAAAGGTCGCAACAGTTAATGAAAAAATACTCCCAGATTATTGTCAGGGATGATGCTGGGTGGGGAGAAAAACTATCGATCAGTCTGTTGCCAGGTGGACGTAGCTGGGAGGTGAATGACTTGTTCAGTAAAAAAGAGGTTATTGTTGCGGGCCTAGGCTGGGGACAATTGCCTGAACACTTGATCAGTGAGGAGTTACGGGCTAAGACTTTGGTTCCGATTAATATAGAAGGTTTTCCTCATCAAAATATCAGACGGATGAGTTTGATTAAAAAAAGAGCTGTACGGCTTGGCCCTGTTGCTCAGCAATTGTGGGATTCGGCCTCTTGTATGGGTGCTCTAGGCCATTCCGATCATCCATAGTGGAGAGCCAGGTGAGCCCACGCGGAATGATTAAGGTCACCCTGCCCTAGAGCCTGGCCATATGTGGATTTGCTGCACCGTTACAGCAATTCCAGTAACAGTCCCCTGACATCCACCTTTGAATATAACGATGACTGGTTCCCGCAGTTCCCCACAAGAGCCTGATATTGAGTCGCGCCCACTTTATGCCGGACACCGCCTGCGCAGCATTCGGAGTACACACGCAAACTGATCTCGATGGTGGGACACGCCCTCGATTTTGATATCATGTATGGATCTAGACACGTCGACATGGGTTCGGTTTTACTCGCCTCTCAATATCTCACCTGACCGCATTTATGCAGCCTTTTCACCCAACGCTCACCACACTCTCTTAATGTATGCAGCTTGGGCCGGTTTGAAGCCTGCTTCCGACAGCCGACTCCGGCGGGCCTACCACAATCTCTTGCTGAGCTTATGCCTCAGTGAATTCCTGCATCCATGCAGGCGTTTACTGGCGCCTCTACGGCACACTATCCCAGCACCAAAGCTGATTTGGGCCATCGGCCACATGGGCTGTCGGCACACGCTTCACTGCTAGCCGACTGCGACCGCGTAGGTGTTGCTGCGGGGCTTCCTTTAGCACTCGATAGTAGGTTGACTCTGAAGCCACCCATATCTTTGTCAGCTAGTCGCGCTACGATCTGATGTGGCGGCAGGCTGGCAAACTCAGGCTGGTTGGCGACCTCCAGCATGCGCCTGCGTTCGTCCTGGCTTAGCTTGTTGGCCGGCGCAGGTCGCTGTGCTGTGGGTCGCTGATCCTCCGGACTATGCTGCCATCCTTGCAGGGTTCGCAGCGACAGGCCCAACTCGCCACAGGCCCGTGCGCGTCGGGCTCCCGCAGCAACAGCTTCTTCGATCAACTGCAAAGCTTCGCGGCGTTCTGGGGCGCTGATCATTAGTCATCGTCCTTCCCCCAGAGCGCCTCGGCATTTTTTCGCAACACCAGCAGAGCAGCAGTTTCTGCCAGAGCGGTCTCTTTGCGGCGCAACTCGCGTTCAAGCTGCTTGATCCGTTTTTTTGTCGCCTTTTTTTCTTCACGCTCGCATCCGGTCTTGGCGGGTTGTGCCGGACGATTGGTTTGCCTGCAATGGACGGTTTGGGCCTAAGTGCGAACGTATGATCAACTTTGAACCGACATGCGCTCAGCCAGAAAATCTATCAAGAGCCGCACCCTTCTCGAAAGATTTCGATTGAG
>JBALWS010000167.1:0-7888 GCA_036960405.1 Halopseudomonas sp.
GGTGCCCAGTCTGCAGTCGAGGCGACCGCGCGGCAATGGTCCGGTGAGCCGCTGCAATCGGCTGACAGTTTCTGGAATGCGTTATGCCAACAGCAATTAGATTTTTTCTCCGGTGACATGCCGTTGTGGCGCTTCTCGGTTAAGCCCACGGCGGCGCTGCCGCAGGTAGCCGGCACGCATCAGTGGCTGGTGGACTGGGGCGGTGCCCAGCGCTGGCTGCGAGCCGATGGCGATTTGACCGAGATGGAAGCGCTGGCAAGCCGCGCCGGAGGGCAGGTGAGCCTGTACCGGGGTGGAGATCGAGATGGCGAGGTGTTTCATCAGCAGCCGCAGGCGTTGATCGCGTTGCAGCAGCGTATCAAAAAATCTTTCGATCCCGATGCGTTGTTCAATCCTGGCCGCCTGTATAGCTGGATGTGACCGGGAGGCCGCTATGCAAACAAATTTAATCGAGCACTATCAACTTCGACCCGAAGGACAGGAAGCCGAGGCGATTCTGCGAAGCTGTGTCCATTGCGGCTTTTGTACCGCCACCTGCCCCACCTATCAGGAACTGTGCGACGAGCGCGATGGTCCACGGGGGCGTATCTACCTGATTAAGCAGCTACTCGAAGGCGGTGAGGTGACGGAGAAAACCCGCACCCATCTCGATCGCTGCTTAAGTTGTCGCAGCTGTGAAACAACCTGTCCGTCCGGTGTCAGCTATGGTCGCCTGCTCGATATCGGTCGTGCTCTGGTCGAAGAACAGTTACAGCGTCCTACCAAAGAGCGGTTGTTGCGCTGGGGGCTACGCAACGTGTTGCCGTACCGGCGCCGTTTTGGCCCGTTGCTTAGACTGGGACAGCTGCTTCGTCCGCTGCTGCCCGCTGGATTGAAGAGCAAGGTGCCCCGCAGAAAAGAGGCCTCGCTTTGGCCAAAATCCAGCCATCAACGGGTCATGCTGGCCCTGGCCGGTTGCGCCCAACCCGCGGCTACGCCCAACACCAATGCGGCATCAGCGCGGGTGTTGGATCGGCTGGGCATCACCTTGGTAGAAGCACCCGAGGCGGGCTGCTGTGGTGCGGTCAGTCATCACCTATCGGCCCACGATGAAGGTCTCGGGTTTATGCGCGCTAATATCGATGCCTGGTGGCCAGCGGTTGAGGCGGGCGCTGAGGCGATTGTGATTACCGCTTCGGGCTGTGGAACTATGGTCAAAGAATGTGGCCATCTGCTAAAAAATGATCCTGACTACGCCGACAAAGCTAAGCGGGTCAGCGAGTTGGCTCAGGATCTGAGCCAGGTGTTGCTGAATGAAGACCTGTCGAAATTAAACCTCGAGCAGCAAGCTGACAAGGTGGCCTTTCATTGCCCTTGTACCTTGCAGCACGCGTTGCAACAAAGCGGCGTAGTTGAACAGATTTTGCAGCAAGCCGGGGTCAGTTTGGTGGCAACCCGAGATAAACATCTATGCTGTGGCTCAGCGGGAACCTACTCGATCTTGCAGCCGCAATTGAGTCAGGTGTTGTTGGGAAACAAGCTGGAGGCGTTGACGATAGAACAGCCGGATCGCATCGTGACCGCCAATGTGGGTTGTCAGCTTCATCTGGAGACTAAAGCCAAGGTGCCGGTGCAGCACTGGATCGAGTTATTGGATTGTTAGGGGGATCGATTAGAGGAGCTAGGGAGAAGTAGCTAAAAAAATAAAGGCCCGCTTGCATCCTGCTAGCGGGCCTTCGGTGTCATCCTGACTGGTCTCTTCCTGAAACCTGAATCAACATCCTGTTGATTTCAATCCTTGTTAATCCCTGTTGCTAGCTATTGTGCAGCGACCGGGTTCGATGCGGAATAGGTAAAATTCCTAAACCACAATTTTTGATTAGTTTTAGCCCTATCAGGGAATATCCAGATCAGGGATAGCGTGGTTTCGGTTGTTGTCTATCGTTACAATAGCGGCTTGAATTTTGAGGAGTGGGCGAATGCTTGAGCAGTACCAGGGTGCGTTGATAGTTGTTGGGCTTGTGCTGATCGCAGGCTTGGTGTGGCTTATTAATTGGCAGTTGAAAACGCAGCGTCAGGCGCGGCAAGCGCAGCAGCAAGTCTTGGATGAGGCGCGTGCCAAGGCTCAGGAGCAGCGTGATTATCTGGTCGAAAGCGTCAGGGTGATCGCTTCAGCGGTTGGCGATGGCCAATGCGAGCTGACCGAAGGCTGCATCCGGCTGAAGAAATTGCTCGACCATCTGGCGCCCTACCTGCACGAGCACGAAACTTTCAGCATCGTTAACCAGATGTACGAAGCGACCAAGCACATGCCGATTCTGGATGAGTGGAAGAAACTGAAAATCAAACAGCGTTTCGATTACACCCGCGAGCGCGAAGAACTCGAGCAGCAACACCGTGAGCCGATTCTTGCCGCTGCCAAGGCGTTGGCTGTCTACCGCTTTGAGCAATAACTGATTCTCTCCCGTGGCTGAGTTACTGATCACCTTCATCGTCAGCCTGCTGGTGATCGGGTCGCTTGCCTGGGTGATGTCGCGAAGCAAGAACAGTCAGTATCGGCCGACACGGCAGCAAATCGTTACCCTGTTTGAGTCGGTGCTTGATGGCACCGCTCAGCAAAATCAATGGGACCTGTTTATCGGCTACCCGCTATATCACGACCCCGAGTTAGAGTTGCTTCGATTGCTCTGTATAAAACTGACCAACGGTGACCCCGATACAGAACCGATGGGCAGTGGGATTGGTACCTACCTGTTCGACCGCAGTGGACGTGAGCGAGTACAGCAAGTGCTCGAGCACCTGCAAAAGCTGATTGCTGAAGAGCCGTATCAGCAAGATTTTTAGTCGTTGTTGCCTGTATAGAGGGCAGAAATCGGACTGATTATTCGCGCTTAGGAGCTGAGGTATGGTGGCATGCCCCGGTGTTGCGCATCATGGCGTTTAACAACGATAGCTGGAAAGCGAGGTGAGCAGTACCTTGCCACCAATTCTACATTCCCTATATGCCATCAGCCCTCTTCGCGCAGCACCCGCAACGGACTGAGCTTGACCAGCTTGCGGGTACCGTAGCGTCCCGCTATGCCGACCAGCGCGGCTCCGGCTAGCGGTGCCAGTATCCATAGCGTTGGGTGGGGGTGGTAGTCGAGATCCAGCAATTGTTGGTAGAGGTAGAAACGTAGCACTTCAACCAATGCCGTTGCGGTTAATCCAGAAACGGCTCCCAGCAGCATGAATTCGGTCGCTAGCATCCGTTGTAGTAACGCTCCTTCGGCGCCTAAGGTTCGCAGCAGCGCGCCCTGACGCATCCGTTCGTCCAGACTTGATGCCAGTGCGGCAAATAGCACCGTCAGCCCCGCAGCCAGCACAAATAGCAGCACATACTCTACTGCCAGAGTGACCTGGGCGATGATGTTACGGATATTGCCCAGTAGTTGCTCAACCTCTAGCAGCGTCAAAGTTGGGAACTGCTTCATCAGGGCGACTAGCTCGAGCCGGCGCTCGGCAGGCAGATGGAAGCTAGTGATGTAGTTGGCGGGTAGATCATCGAGCCCTCCCGGCGGGAATATGACGTAAAAATTGGGTCGCATCGAACTCCATTCGAGACTGCGCAGGCTGGCGACTACGGCCTTTATGGTGCGGTAGCCGAAGTCGAACGTTAAGCTATCGCCCAGGCCGACTCCGAGATCGCGCGCCAGTTCGTGTTCTAGCGAGATCAGCGGCAGGCCGTGATCCTGCGGTGTCCACCAGCGCCCTTGCAGGATCTGGTTATCCTGCGCTAATGCATCGCTGAAGGTCAGGTTGAGTTCGCGGCGGATGGCGCGTCGACCGGGTGATTTCTCGGGCAGCACAAGCTGGGCATCGATTCCGTTGATCTGGCTAAGTCGACCGCGCACCATCGGATATAGGCCGCTGTAGTCGATCTGTTGCTGTTCCAGATACTGCCTAAGCGGCTCTACCTGGTCGGGCTGGATATTGATCAGGAAGTGGTTGGGCGCATCGTTGGGCAGGGTACGCTGCCAGCTATCGACCAGATCGGCGCGCACCAGCAGGATTAGCGCCATCGCCGCCAGGGTCAGACTGAAAGCGACCAGTTGGCCGATCGCAGCGTTGGGGCGGCGCATCAGGTTGCTCGATGCCAGGCGCCAGCTTAGCGGACCGTTGATGTTGGCGAAGATGCGCAGTAGCCCCCAGCCCAGTACGCCCAGCAGCAGGGTGGCGAGACCGCCGCCGATGCTGATCAGCAGGGTCAGTTTCAGGTCCTGGCTATGCGCCCATAGCAGTGCCACCATCAGCCCACCGGACACTCCGTAGACCAGCCAAGCGCTGGCGGGCAGTGGGTCGAGCTCGCGGCGTAGCACCCGTAACGGCGATACGCGGCTCAGCCGTAGCAGCGGTGGTAGGGTGAATCCTGCCAGCACCAGCATGCCGGTAGCGAAACCCGTTAGTGCTGGCGTAAGGCCGGGGCCGGGGAGTTGGGTCGGCATCAGTTGCCCCAGCAGGGCTACCAGCCCGTATTGGGTCAGCCAGCCCAGAGCGACACCGAGCAGCGCGGTGAACGTCCCCGCCAGCAGTAACTGCAGGGCAAATAGTTGTAGGATCCGCTTTTGTGTCTGGCCCATGCAGCGCAGCAGCGCCGCGGTATCAAAGTGCCGTTCGCTATAGCGTCGTGCTGCCATCGCAATGGCTACTCCCGCCATGATCACGGCCAATAAACTGGACAGGTTGAGGTAGCGCTGCGCCTTGCTCAGGGTGCTGCCCAGCGACGGATTTTCCTGTTTAACATCGAGCAGTTGTTGGCCGGGTAGCAGCTGTTGGGCTAGCCAAGTCTTGAAAACGGCTATGTTGGCTTCTGAACCGTTGAATAGGTAGCGGTAGTTGACCCGGCTGCCCGGCTGGATCACGCCCGCAGCAGCCAGGTCTGCTTGGTGCATCAGCAGTCGGGGGCGTAGATTAAACAGCCCGCCGCCGCGATCGGGTTCCTGTCGCAGGATCTTGGTCAGTTTGAGCCGGGTGGTGCCGACCTCGACTTCATCGCCAATCGCCACATCGAGGCTATCGAGTATCCGTGCTTCGACCCAGGCGGTGCCGGGTTCAGGAGGATGTCGTAGCGACTCTATCTCGGCGTTGAGATCCAGCGAGGTCTTGAGTTCGCCTTTGAGTGGGTAGCGGTCATCCACCGCTTTGATGCTCGACAGCAGCATCGTCTCTTGATGCATCACCATGGTAGGAAATATGAGCTGTCGGCTGAGCTGGAGTTGATGTTGTTCGACCCGCGGGGATAGTTCGTGTTGGAACTCGCGGGCGCTGCTCAGTACCAGGTCCGCGCCGAGAAATTCGCTGGCTTGGCGTACCAGCGCGCGCTCGACCCGATCGGTAAAGAAGCCGACCGCAGAGCCTGCCGTGACGGCGACACAGAGTGCAATCAGCAACAGCCGAAGTTCACCGCTACGCCACTCTCGTTTGAGCAAGCGAAAGCACAGTAGCAGCATCCCTGATCGGTTCATGCCGTTGCTTCCGTTTCCGCTGCGGCTTCGATTTCGACTAACAGGCCATCGGCTAGCTCCAGTCGGCGCTGGCAGCGTTCGGCCAGGTGGACATCGTGGGTCACGAGTATCAGCGTGGTATGCTGCTCGCGATTAAGGTCGAATAGCAGTTCGATCACGGTTTCGCCGGTCTTGCGGTCTAAGTTTCCGGTCGGTTCGTCGGCGAACAGTATTGCCGGATGTGCCGCAAACGCCCGGGCGATCGCAACACGTTGCTGTTCGCCGCCAGAGAGCTGTAACGGGGTATGGTCCAATCGTGATTGGAGCCCGACCCGTTCCAGCAGCCGCTGCGCCTCGGCTTCGGCGTGCGGATCGCCGTTGAGTTCCAGCGGCAGCATCACGTTTTCGAGAGCCGTTAAGGCCGGTAGTAATTGAAAATTTTGGAATACAAAACCGACGCATTGGCTACGTAGCACCGCGCGTTGATCCTCGTCGAGCCGTTCCAGCGATTGGCCGTTGAGTTGAATCTGACCACTGCTGGCTCGGTCTAATCCTGCAAGTAGCCCCAGCAGGGTGGATTTCCCCGATCCAGACGCGCCAAGAATAGCCACACTTTCACCGCGGTTGACCTCCAGGTTGAGGCCGCTGAGAATAGCTAACTCGCCATGTTTGGCATTGACCCTATGTTGCAGGTTGCACACCCGCAGAATGGCATCGGGGTTGACTGAAGAGGAATGTTCTATTGAAACGCTCATGGTTACAGGTCTGGCCGGTGATAGGGATGTTGGCAGCACTGCTGGCAAACAATGCTCTGGCAGTGGCTGATTCGAATCCACTCAGTAAGAGTAGACCTCCAGTGTTGCTTGTTCTCGGAGATAGTATCAGTGCCGGCTACGGTCTGGAACCATCGCAAGGGTGGGTGACGTTATTGCAGCAACGGCTGCAGAATCAAGGATCGGCGTTTCAAGTGGTCAACGCGTCCATCAGTGGAGACACCACCAATGGCGGACTGAGCCGGTTGCCGACGTTACTACAGCAGTATCAACCGCAGATCCTGGTCATCGAGCTGGGCGCCAATGATGGCTTACGGGGTACTCCGTTGCCGCTGATTGAGCGCAACCTCAAACGACTGGTCGAGTTAGGGCAGCAGGCCGATGCAGAGGTGGTGGTACTCGGGATGCGGATTCCGCCTAACTACGGTCCCCGTTATAGTGATGGCTTTTATCAACTATTCGCCTCGGCAGCCAGCGCGCGTGAAGCCCGCTATCTGCCGTTCTTGCTGGATGCTGTTGGTGGGGTGCCCGAGCTGATGCAGGCCGATGGTCTGCATCCTAACCAGCAAGCCCAGATGCGTTTGCTCGAAAATAGTTGGTCGGTGTTGGCGCCGCTGCTGCAGTGAGCGGCGGTTATTCGTTAGCTAAACGTCTTCACTAGCGCTTGAAGTTCGTCGGTTAACTGAGACAGCCGTTGGCTCATGTGGTCGTTGTTTTCGGCTTGAGAGACACTGCTGTTAGTTTCGTCCTGAATGTCCAAAATGCGTTTTTCTATCTCATCGGCGCAAGCCGACTGCTGTTCGTCGGCAGCGGCAATCGCTTGGTTGAGCTGGGAGACTTGGTCGATATGGTTGTGGATCTCTCCCAGCTTGTTGCTGACCAGATCGACCTGGCCAAGGCTGGTTTCGGTCAGCTGATGGCTTTGCTGCATCGATCTGTCCAAGTTTGAGGCGCTGGCTTGGAGCTGTTTGATGATGGTCTTGATCTCTTCGGTGGAGTTTTGGGTGGTGCTCGACAGTTCCCTGACCTCCGACGCAACGACGGCAAAGCCACGCCCGTGCTCCCCCGATCGGGCCGCTTCGATGGCTGCGTTAATGGCCAAGATGTTGGTGCGGTAAGCGATCTCTTCGATTACGTCGATCATCTTGGCGATCAGTTCGGTCTGGCTGACAAATTCACGGCTGGTTTGAGCGGCTTGGCCGATGTTTTCAACCAGGCTGTGAAAGTCTGACAGCGTTGTGTTGGCCAGCTGGTGCCCTTCGCTCGATGCATTGCGAGCCGCGTTGCCCGCATTGGCAGCAGTCTCGGCGTGTTCGGCCACTACCTTTATCGCGGTAGTCATCTGTTCAATCGCCGCAGCCACCTGGGTGGTGTTGCTCTGTTGGCTCAATGCGCTCTGTTGCAGCGTGCTGCTGTTGGTTTGGAGTTGTTGGCTGTTGGAACGTAACGTCTCAATCGCTGTTTTGAGTTGATTAAAGGGGCGGCGCAAGCCGAATAAAAAATAGCCGCAAGCAAGCAGTACTAGCAGTAGCGTGACCGCGACGATACGAACAAAATCGTTGCGCAGCTTGTTGACGCTCTGAAATGCGACGGCTTCATCGATCAGTGCGTGCATCGCCCAGCCGGGGTTGTCGAAGTCGGTCGTCCCCTTGG
>JBALWS010000168.1:0-7794 GCA_036960405.1 Halopseudomonas sp.
CCTGCTCCGAAATCTTGGCAAGGGGTGAGTCTTTTTCTGCGATTTTGGCATCAAATGATCAGTTGGCACTCGGCTGTTTGGACCGCCTTCAAGAGGTAGGTATCGATTGTCCAGGAGCTGTGTCGTTGGTTGGTTTCAACAACCTGCCTCTATTGGATCGTATCGTACCCTCTTTAACCACCCTTGCGATCCAAAACGAGCGCATGGGTCAGGAGGCCGCAAAACTGCTTCTGGAACAAATTAATAACCCCTCAAAAGCGTCAAGGTCGATACGGCTTAAGCCGATGCTAAAGGTGCGATCATCGACAGCCGCCTGTTCTAACAACTTGAATGTAAATCAAAAATAAAGCGGATATAGTCAGATAGGAGAGCCTGTAGATGTTTTTTAACTACTCAAAGCAAACGTTTGCACTGAGTGGTTTTGCATTATAGGCTTAGGCTGAATGTTTTGATTCAGGTTTTTTGATATTGATGAAAAAAGCAATAACGTTAAGGGATATAGCGTCTAGGCTTGGCGTTAATGTCTCAACCGTATCCCGTGCGCTTAATCCCGAGACTCGTAGCATGCTGGCATCTGAGCAGGTGGCGAGGGTGGTTGCTGTAGCAGAGGCGCTTGGCTATTACCCTAATCGGTTGGCATATGCGCTGAAGAAGAGGAAGTCCTTTACCGTTGGCGCCATTATTCCTGATCTGAATAATCCGGTGTTTCCTCCGATGATGCGCGGGATTCAAGACGAGCTCGACGCCCAAGGTTATACCTTGGTTGCCGCTAACTCCGATCATGATCTGGCTTATGAAAAGCGGGCAGTTAACAAGATGCGCGAGAGCCTCGTGGATGGTTTGATTCTCGCAACGGCAAGGCTAGGCGACGTGCAGGTCGATCAGTGTCTGCAGAATGGATTGCCGCTGGTGTTGATTAACCGTACTACCAATCAGCCTGGTGTTAACGCAGTTGTTAATGATGATGCTGCTGGGATTAGTCTGGCAGTAGAGCATCTGGTTGGATTAGGGCATCGGCGCATTGCACACATCGGTGGCGTGCTGGATACCTCCACCGGAGTCGAGCGGTGCAAGGCGTTCCTGGAATCTGTGGGCAGCTGCGGAGCCGAGTTTGATGATCGTTTGCTGGTGTTTGTTGATCAGGTTACTCCCGAGGCGGGGAAGAAGGCATTTGCCATGTTGTTGGGCCGGAATACTGGGTTTACGGCAGTCGTGGCTATGAGTGACCAGGTGGCGATTGGTTGTCTAGATATGATGAAAGAGGAGGGGCTAAGGTGCCCTGAAGATGTCTCGATTACAGGGTTTAATGACATTCCACTTGTTGACCGGATTGACCCACCGCTCACGACGCTGTCGATTCAGAGCCGCCGGATGGGCAGTGAAGCCGCGAAATTACTGATACATGTGATGGGTAATAAAGAGCACTCGGGTGAAGTCATTAAGCTGCAGCCTTCCTTGGTGATCAGATCAAGTACCGGAGTGCCTTCAATTGGTAGCAGTAGTGAGGCTGTTAAGCAGGCCGTGGTAAATCAGAGTCGAATTAGGTAGTTGCGTTTTGATAAATCTTAAGGAGGAGGTTCGTTCAATTTCGAAGTAATTTTTATAGTTATGCAAACGTTTGCATTAGTTTGTAATAACGGCTAAAGTGTTTGAACTGGTACCTAGCCAGTTGCAGTAACCCTCCTTCCGCGAAATGTGTTCGTTGGAGTAAAATAAAAAAAATGGAGTGAAAAAGATGAGTGTATGTTCTCGTGCTTCAATGCGTATGATTTGTGTTGTCGGTGCAGTCGCTACTATGGCTTTCACCAACTTGGGTGCTGCAGTTGCTGCCCCTGTTGCCATCAAGTTCTCGCACGTGCTTTCCAATGATAGCCCCAAGGGGCAGACCGCCCTAAAGTTCAAGGAGCTCGCTGAGAAGAGGCTGCCTGGTAAAGTCTCCGTGGAAGTCTTCCCTAGTGCTCAGCTCTATAATGATGCGGGGTCGTTGCAGGCGCTGCTGCTGGGCGATATTCAGCTTGTGGCGGTTTCGCTGTCCAACGTTAAAAAGTACACCAAAAAGCTGCAAATTTTCGATCTGCCCTTCCTGTTCAAGGATCTAGAGGCTGTCGAGCGCTTCCAGGCTAGCCCAGAGGGGCGTGGTCTGTTGAAGGCGATGGACGGCAAGGGCTATATGGGGCTTGGCTACCTGCATAATGGCATGAAGCTGATGACTGCCAACGATCCGCTACGGATTCCCAGCGATGCGTCGGGTAGAAAGTTCCGTATTATGTCTTCTGACGTATTGGCTGCACAGTACGAAGCGTTGGGTGCTCACCCGGTCAAGAAACCGTTCTCTGAGGTCTTTACTCTGCTCCAAACCAAGGCTATCGACGGTCAGGAAAATACCTGGTCCAACATGTGGACCAAAAAATTCTACGAAGTCCAGGACTACATTACCGAAACCAATCATGGAGTGGTTGAGTATATCATCCTGACCTCTTCATCCTTCTGGAGTGGGCTGCCTGAAGATATTCGGGCGGAGCTCGAGCAGGTGATGGTTGAATCTATCGCTCACGGTAATAATGTGGCTCGCACCAAGGCCGTCGCCGACCGGAAAAAAGTCGTCGATGCTGGTCGCAACACCATCATTAAACTGACGGATGAGCAGCGTGCACAGTGGGTCGGCGTTATGCGCCCGGTATGGAAACAGTTTGAGGATCAGATCGGTAAAAATTTGATCGATGCCGCTGTTGCCGCAAACTCCGGTCCTTAAGTTCATGCTATTCAGCTAATGCTTTATACCTAGGAGGTGTCCGATGCTAGGTCATATTTTCGAAAAAGTTGAGGAGGGGTTCATCTCCCTCCTCATCGTCGGCATGACGCTGTTAGTGTTTGTCGAGGTCGTTCTACGGTTTGGCTTCAATACGGGTGGAGTCTGGGTTGAAGAGTTGGTTTTACATATGGGGGCGTGGCTGATTTTGTTCGGAGCCTCATATGGAGTCAAAAAGAACGTACACATTGGTGTAGACGCAGTGGTCAATATGATGGGGGCCAAGCTCCGTCGGCGGGTTGGTATCATCGCGATTTTACTGAGTCTCCTTTATTGCGGTCTGTTCATGATAGCTGCGTGGAACTATCTGGCTAAGTTGTATTTGATCGGTATCGAAATGGAGGATCTGCCGATACCCAGCTGGCTGGGGAAGTCCATCCTTCTTATCGGATTTGCTATGTTGGGGGTGCGTATATTTCAGTTGCTGATCAATGTCCTGCAGGGAAAATCCACCGGATTTGTCAGCCACAATGAGGCCGAAGATGCTCTTGAAGAGATCAAGGACCAGGTTGTCGAGACTGGCGCTAAAAAACCGGGGCGCGAAGAGCTTGATAGCGTAAAAAATTCTTCTGGTGGAGGTGGATCATGACAATCGCTGCACTGTTTATTTCGCTCTTTTCGTTTATGTTTATCGGTATTCCCGTGGCGATATCGCTGGGTTTATCGAGCTTAGTAACTATTTTGCTGTTCTCTAACGATTCTTTGGCTTCCGTTGGTCTTAAGATGTTTCAGGGTGTCGGATCGCATTATGCGCTGCTGGCAGTACCGTTCTTCCTGTTGTCTTCTGCCTTTCTCTCGACCGGCGGTGTTGCAAGGCGACTGATCGACTTTGCCACCAATGCTATCGGGCATGTTCGAGGTGGATTGGCGATGGCATCGGTTCTGGCCTGTATGCTGTTTGCGGCGGTCTCGGGATCGTCCCCAGCGACTGTCGCGGCCATCGGAATTATCTGCATCAGAGCTATGGTACGTGCGGGATACCCAGAGTCCTTAGCGGCCGGAGTTGTGATGAATTCGGGTACGTTGGGTATCTTGATTCCGCCCTCCATTATCATGCTGATTTATGCGGCAACAACCGAAGTATCTGCTGCACGTATGTTCATGGCTGGTTTCCTACCCGGAATCATGATCGGTTTAATGCTGATGATAGCGATCTATATTTTTGCCCGGATCAAGAAACTGCCAGCCCAACCTTGGCCTGGTTTCCCTACCCTGATGCGCACTTTTCTAGCTGCTTCTGGTGGATTGATGCTGATTGCCATCGTGCTCGGTACGATCTATGGGGGTATTGCAAGTCCGACTGAAGCGGCGGCGGTTTCGGCTGTGTATGCCTTTATTGTTGCCGTTTTTGTTTATCGTGATATAGGCCCGCTTAAGGCGGTGAGCTGGCGCCAGGAAGGTGAGGCTCTTTCCGGCGCGTTCGGACGTAATGCCCAGCAGATGCTGATGGCCTTTGTTCGACTCCCCACTGACTCGGACATGCGCAAGGTGGTGATGGATGCTTCCAAGGTGACCATCATGCTGATGTTCGTGGTCGCTAATGCGATGCTGTTTGCACATGTGTTGACTACCGAGCGGATACCTCATGAGATCGCTGAATTGATGGTCGGGCTTGGACTAGAGCCTTGGGCGTTTTTGCTGATCATGAATCTGTTGTTGCTTGCTGCGGGCAACTTTATGGAGCCGTCGGCGATCATCCTTATCATGGCACCCATCTTGTTTCCAATCGCGATGCAGTTGGGTATCGATCCGATTCATCTGGGGATCATCATGGTGGTTAACATGGAAATCGGGTTGCTGACGCCACCGGTGGGGCTGAACCTGTTCGTGGCTGCGGGTATCACGGGCAGAAGTCTGGGCTGGGCCGTGCGTGCCGCAACGCCCTGGCTGTTGATTCTGTTGATAGCGCTGATGCTGATTACCTTCTTCCCTCAGATTAGCCTTTTTGTTCCCGAATATATCGATTCGCTAAGAGGTTACTGAGTGTAGAGGCGACGGGCGGTTGGACGACCGGCCGTCGATCAGTATTACGCACTCGTTTCTTATCAGCTCATTGTTCACGTGGGAGGGGCTTAACCCCTTCAGCGAGCCAGGCGTGAAGCCGTAGTTAGGCTAGGATCGCGACTGGCTGCCTGAATGGAGCGAATCGGTAATGAGTGTGGATGCTGTTGAAGTTTTTGTCATCGGGGCAAGGGCGATTGGGTTGGCTATCGGTGCGGCTTTGGTGCATCAGGGGCGTCAGGTTATCGTTCTTGAGCGTGAGGGAGATGTCGGTGAAGGGATCTCCTTGCGCAATAGCGGCGTTATTGCAACCGCGATAGCCTCAAAATCCGTTTTTGTATCGACGGTAACCGGCGGCTGTACGAATACTGCCGTAGTCGCCAAGTGCCGTGCAGGCGTTTGGGGAAATTGATAGTCGCCAATGGCAGGGCAGAGTCCAGCGCGCTGGACGTCATCACGTCTCAGGCCCGACTAAATGGCGTCGAGGATCTTCGACGATTAGGAGCCTCTGACGTCCGGCGGCTGGAGCCGAGCTTGGTTGTAGACGAAGCCTTGCTATCTCCGAATACCGGAATATTGGATTCCATATCATTGCTAAGGGCAGCTATTTCCGACTCCAGGAGCGTAGCCCCTTTTCCCACCTGATCTATCCGGTTCTCGAGAGTGGGGTATATGCAACGCTTGACCTGGGCGGTAGCTTGCGTTTCGGTCCTAATGTGGAGTGGGTTGAGGCGATCGATTACTCGGTATCCTCTAATAGGGCTTCGCTTTTCTACAAAGCGATTCGTCGGTATTGGCCGAGTTTGCCGGATGACGCGTTGGTCCCCGATTTCGCGGGTGTTCGACCGAAGCTTCAGGGACCGGGCGGATCGGTTCAGGATTTTATGATTTAGGGGCCCGATGTGCATGGAGTCGATGGATTGATCCATCTGTTTGGGGTTGAATCGCCCGGGCTGACTTCGTCTTTGCCAATCGGGGATAATGTAGCACGAGTGCTTGGATAATGAGTACGTAGCGAAAGCCGTGATTAAAGTAAAGCTACAAACCAGTGAATCCTATCGATAGAGACTTCTGGCAGTTCCAAAGATATCAAGCCTCCATTTTTTAATGAGTTTTATTCAATCTAGGGAGTTGCTTTCAACCGCATTTCTATGTTTATATTGCCAATGCAAACGTTTGCATTGATAAGGCTCATCCACTCCCAATGTTTGCTTTATTCACATTAAAAATAACGAATGGCAGAACGATTATGCAAAAAAATAATAAGACAACTGATACTTGGATTGGCAATAAGAAGGTGCTCATTTTGGCAATGCTAGCCGGTGGGGTGGCATCCGTTTCTCCCTCCTATGCCGCAGATCAAAGCAGTGTCGAGGCTCTGGAGAATGAAATCAAAGCACAGCGTCTTGTCCTAGATGCGCAGCAGTTGAAGTTGGAGCAACTCGAAGAATCCGTCGGTGAAAGTAGTAATCCAAAGAATCAGGTTAAGGGCAGTTTGATGATTCCTGGCACCAAAACCTCCATCAAGATCGGCGGCTGGATCAAGGCGACCGCGATCAAAGATATCAATAATCGCAGTGACGACTTTGTGTCCTGGAACGAAATACCACTGGACGGGCCAGGTAAACCTGCCGATGGTCACTTCCGTCTTCACGCCCGCGATACCCGGGTGAATATTTTGACCAAGAGCCATCTCGACAATGGCGGCAAGCTCAAGACATTCTTTGAGTTGGACTTCTTCGAGGGGGGGCCTGGCGAGTTTAACGCCGAGCAGCGTCTGAACAACAGTTTTGCCCCACGCATGCGCCATGCCTTCGGTGAACTGTCCACCGGTTCCAGCAAGTTTCTCGCGGGTCAGACTTGGACCAACTTTATGGATATCAAGTCACTATCGGAACGGGTCGACTTCTCCTCTTCACCGGGGAGTAATTTCGGTCGTCAGACCCAGCTGCGCTACACCAGGGTGATCGCAAAGGGCAACGAGTTCTCTGTCGCGCTGGAAAACCCAGAATCCGACTTTAACATCGCGCCTGGTGTGCCCGGAGGGCCGCCTAGGAATGCAGGCAAAGAGAACGATCGCTACCCCGACGTGACTGTCCGCTGGCAGCAGAGCAAACCCTGGGGGCGCCTGGCTCTTTCCGGTGTGGTCCGCGAGTTGAATCTTGAGGACCCGAGCACAGGCGAGAAGGACAGCGAGATCGGTTGGGGCCTGGCTGCCAATGGCGTCTACAAGCTCGGCTCTATGGATAAAGTGAAGTTTCAGGTTTCCTTCGGTGACGGTATCGGTCGTTACATCAAGGAGCTTGAGGGGCAGAGCGCCACCTACCATAGTGGTGGTTTGAGTGCCAATGAAGCCTTAGGTGCGGTTATTAACTACCAGCACAAGTGGAATCCGAACTGGCGCTCCAATCTGGTGTTTGGGCATGCCGAGGTAGATAACCACGAGAGTCTCAGCGCAACCGATGCTAACAAGCAGATCCAGAGCTTCCATATCAACACCTTCTGGTCTCCGGTCAAGCCCGTTGATGTCGGTTTGGAATACCTGTACGGCAAACGCAAGGTTGAGAATGGTCGCGAGGGAGAGCTTGAACGGGTGGTATTTGCCGTGAAGTTTAAGTTCTAACACTGACCCTTTGGCGGGGTGAACGTTTTGCTTACTCCGTCTTATTTAAATGCAGACTACGGGGCTGGGCTGTCTAGATACTAATGCCCACCGCTGGTGTGACGGGCGAATCGCCTACAAATGAGAAGGTAAAACTATGATTCCGATTACCGATCAAGAAGCTTTGGACTTTCATTCCAGTGGTAGGCCAGGAAAGCTGCGTGTCAGTTCGAGCAAGGCGTTGGCTAACGCGAGGGATTTGTCTTTAGCTTATTCCCCGGGCGTGGCGGCACCTTGTATCGCTATCGAGCGGGACAAATCGCTGGCTTATGAATACACCTCCAAGGGTAACCTGGTAGCGGTGATTACCAACGGCTCGGCG
>JBALWS010000169.1:0-7669 GCA_036960405.1 Halopseudomonas sp.
GCCCGATATTGCTATTGCCAAAGCCTGGGGCGCAGTAGCTATGGGTAAGTCGTCGCGTTCGCTGGCATCCGATGCGCAGCAGCGTCCGGCGTTTGTCTCGGCGCTCAATACGT
Organism: Halopseudomonas sp.; assembly: GCA_036960405.1. Taxonomy (GTDB): domain Bacteria; phylum Pseudomonadota; class Gammaproteobacteria; order Pseudomonadales; family Balneatricaceae; genus Motiliproteus. The sequence continues at coordinate 114 of JBALWS010000169.1, forward strand.
TGGCCCATGGCAATCTAATGCCGGTACCGGGTGGTGTGTTGATTCATGATGAATACGATCAGATAGTCGGTGCGGTCGGCATCAGCGGCGATACTTCTGACATCGATGAGCTCTGTGCTATCTCCGGCGTTGAGACGGCGGGACTGGTTGCCAAGGCTGAAGTGGCTTAATCAAGTGTTAGCGGCTGCGACCGGATATCAAATTATTGGGTCGCAGCTTTGATTTTAGTATTGGACTTGTTCTTGTCGACACACTTTTCAACCCAGCCGCAATGACCTCCTACACCTCTCCAATTACAGATCGCGTGCCATACGGGTATCGCTATCTGCGGTCTCTTCTAGCCAGTTTTGGTCAGATATTTTTCCAGCAAAGCGCCCTGTGCGGTGCCTTTATCATCGTCGGCATCGCAGTCAGTTCGCCAATGATGTTGGCGGGTGGTTTGTTGGGTGCCTCGATTGCGTTGTGGGTTGCGGGTTTCCTTGAGGTTGAGTCGCAGCAACTGTGTCAGGGGTTTTACGGTTTTAATGGCGCGTTGATCGGCTTGGCCGGGTGCTACTTTTTTCAAGCCGATGCGATCAGCTTTGCTCTGATTAGCTGCGCCAGTGGGCTAGCAACATTGATGCAGCGGGTTTGGTTGAAGAGGCTGCAGCTAAGAGCTGCCCGCTCGTCAACGGGCGAGTTAAGGCGAATTCAGTTCGAGCCGTATACGGCGCCCTATATCTTGGTTTTCTGGTTGCTAATGGCGCTATACGAACCGGTGGCTATCCCGATGACAGAAAATAGCTCGTCGCTATGCTCAGCGCTGCTTAATAGTATCGCCCAGGTCTGTTTTCAGCAGAGTCCACTGTCCGGGTTGCTGTTTGTTATCGGTATCGCCATCAGTTCGATTCGTGCGGCTGTTTGGATGCTACTGGCTGTCGTGATAAGTCTGGTATGTAGCCTGGTCATCCAGCTAGACCCTGTAGTGATTAGTAGTGGTGCTTATGGCTACAACGCCGCGTTGATTGCATTGGGCTGTGCGGGACGCGCACGGCTACGACAGCTTCGAGTGTTGTTGGCGGTGGTGCCCGTTACGTTGCTGCTGACGCTGCTGTTTGAATGGCTGGGTGTGATGCCTCTGACGGCTCCGTTGGTGTTACTCCTCTGGCTCGTGTCCTGGATGCCAGAGCGCTTATTTATCCAAAAAGAGTTTAAGCAAAGGGCGTTAAGCAAAGAGAGCTCAAGTGAAGAGTATTAAAGTGACAGCAGCCTTGCCTGGTAACCGCCCTGGCTGCTGCTCCACTTATAAAAGATAGCAGTGCGTTGCTGGACTATTTTGTCCTCTCAAACAGCGCGATCGACTCAACATGAGTGGTGTGCGGGAACATGTTCATGACCCCCCATTGCGTTAACCGGTAGCCGTGTTTAACCAGTTCACCCGCATCGCGCGCCAACGTGGCGGGATCGCAGGAGATATACAATATCTGCGCGGCACCCAGTTTGGCTAGCGGTTGGATCAGCTCGTAAGCTCCGGTACGCGGTGGGTCGAGCAGCACCTTATTAAAGCCGCTGCCAAACCAAGGCTTATCGCTGATTGGCTGGGTCAGGTCGGCGGCATAAAAGGCGGCGTTATCGAGCTGGTTTAGTGCTGCGTTGGCGCGGCCTCGCTCGACCATCGCTTCAATCCCTTCGATCCCCACCACCTCTTTAGCCTGGCGTGCCAGCGGCAGGGTGAAGTTACCCAAACCGCAAAACAGGTCCAATATTCGATCTTCGGAACTAGGCTGCAGTAGCTGCAGCGCCAGGTTGATCATCTGTTGGTTGATCTGCGGATTAATCTGGGTGAAATCCTGCGGTTGGAACTGCAGCTGTAATTGCTGCTCGGGCAGGGCATAGCTCAGCGGCAGGGTTTTGTCGGGTACGGCGGGGTGCAGCGAGTCGGGTCCCGCTGGTTGCAGGTACAGTACAAAACCGAGTTCAGCGGCGAGGTTGATCAGTGCGTCTTGATCGGCCGTGGTCAGCGGCTTGGGGTGGCGTATCACCAATGCCGCGGTATCGTCTGCCAGGCATATCTCGATATGACTGATCGCCAATGGCTGTTCGAGTCGATTGAGTAGCGGGTTGAGCTGCTCGATCAGTTGTTCACCGCGCGGCTCCAATACCGGACACTGGTCTATCGCCACCAACTGCTTGCTTTGGTGCTGACGAAAGCCGACCGATAACTGGCCGCTGCGCTTGTCTTTGAATAGCCCCAACCGTGCTCGACGACGGTAGTGCCAGTGCTCGCCATCGAGCGGCGGCAAGATCTTTTCTGGGGTAACCCCGCCGATCCGCTGTAGCTGGTTCAGCGCCTGTTGCTGCTTGTGGTGGATCTGGGCGCTGGAGGAAAGGTGCTGCAGTTGGCAGCCTCCGCAACGCTCGAAATGGGGGCAGCGCGGTGTGTCACGTTGCTCGCTGACGCTCAGTAGTTCGAGGGTGCGTGCCTGGGCGAATTTGCTCTTTTGTTGGGTGTAACGTGCCCGAACCTGCTCACCGGGCAAAGCGCCGTCGACAAACAGCGCTTTACCGGCTTGGCGTGCCATGCCGCGGCCATCATGGCTTAGGCCGGTGATCTCGACCTCAAACGGGGCGGTATCGAGTTGCTGGCGTTTGGGTTGCTGATAGAAACGACGGCTGGACTTGTCATTAGCAAAACGCGCCATCAGAGGCTCTTCTTTAGCATGTCGCGGTATTCCGGACTCAACCCCTGTTCGAACTCTTCTTGGGTGATGTCGAAGTTGAGCTTGCCGACCAGCGAATCGATAATCACCGAGCAGGTGTTGGAAACGTTAGTTGCCTGGTTAAACAGCGACTGCAGATCCAACTCTTGGCCCTCTTTAATGACTCCTTCTTGCTCCAAGCATTGCAGGTATTCCTGGGTGTAAGGTACAAGCAGGTCCATGTTGTTGAGCAGGTTCTGCTGCACCCGGATCAGTAACTGCCAATCGATATTGTTGAGCAGTTCGGCAATCAATTGCTGCGCTTGTTGAGTAGACGAAGGGGGCTCCGCTTCGGCGTAAACATTGTTAGCGATCGAAAGACTCAGCGATAGCGTTAGTAGCAGGGCGGCGATTCGTTTCATAGTGGACCTGTTGGGTTGGGTGTGTGCGATGTATTGGAATCGATCTGGGTATCGTCGATGGCGAGCACATCGATACTGTCGAGATGGATCATCCAGCGGACATTGAACTGCTCGAGTAGCGTGCCGTAAATCCGTTCATCGTTAGCTTTGCGTCGATGGGTGGGGCGTGGATCGCAGCTCAGCACGTCTTCGATCAGTTGCTGGAAGGCTTCTGGATTCGGATGGTTAGACAATGTTTGCTGGGCGGGTTCACTGAAATTCACCGTTAGAGATTGTTTTTGGCCATCGCTGGCGTAGTCATACTGCGCGTCGGGCAGGCTGTCCGAGTAGGGCAGGTAGGGTTTGATATCGACCACCGGGGTGCCATCGAGGATGTCGATACCGGACAGATGCAGCACCGGTGTACCGTTGCGGTTTTCGATCCGATCGAGTTTGACCACCGACATACCGATAGGGTTGGGACGAAACGTTGCGCGTGTGGCAAACACTCCCATTTTACCGCCCTTGGACCGGGGTGGGCGGACCAGCGGTGTCCAGCCGCGATCGAGGTGTTCGCTAAACAGGAAAAGTACCCAGATATGGCTGCACTGGTCCAGACCTCGTACCGCGTCCATATTGGCGCAGTCGCCGGTCAACTCCAGCTCGGCTTGGGCCGTTTGAGCAAGGCCCGGTTGCCGCGGGATGCCAAATTTTTCCTTAAAACAGGAGTGGACTTGGCCGATCGGCACAAATGAAAAATTGGGGTTAGCCATTGTGACTCAGCTGTAACGGTTCGGCTTGGATAGTGCGACGCAGTTCGGTCAACTCCATCAGGTGTTCCATCCAGTACGACTCGGTGTTGAACCAGGGGAAATGCATCGGGAACGCAGGGTCTTGCCAGCGGCGAGCCAGCCAGGCGCTGTAGTGCATTATCCGCAGCGCGCGTAGTGGTTCGATCAATGCCAGTTCACGGCGATCAAACGGCTGGAACTCTTCGTAACCCTCGATGATCTCGGCCATCTGCTGTTGCTGCTGGTGGCGTTCACCCGATATCAGCATCCATAGATCTTGAATGGCAGGACCGCTACGGCAGTCGTCAAAGTCAACAAAGTGCGGGGCGTCGTCGCGCCAAAGGATGTTGCCGGGGTGCATGTCGCCGTGCAGGCGGATTTGCTGCATCTGCGGGAACTCGGCAAACCGTTGTTCGATCAAAGCCAGCAGCTCTTCGGTCAGATGCTGGTAGTCACTGGCATAGTGTCCCGGTAGCCAGTGGCCTTCGAGCAGACGTTTACGGCTGCTATGACCAAAGCTAGCGGCGTCGAGTTCGGGCCGGTGAACAAAGGGCTGGCTAGCCCCGAGTAGATGGATACGGCCGATGGTACGACCCAGCACATAGAGGTTCTCCAGATTGTCCAACTCGGGAGCATGGCCGCCGCGCCGGGCAAACAGGGTAAACATAAAGCCTTGGTGCTGGTGTAGGGTTTCACCGTTAGCGTCAGCGATCGGGGCGACCACCGGAATATGTGCGTCCTTTAATGCCTGAGTAAAGCTGTGCTCCTCGAGGATCTGCTCGCGACTCCAGCGATCAGGGCGATAAAACTTGGCGATCAGCGGTTCACCATCCTCAATACCCACTTGGTAAACCCTATTCTCGTAGCTGTTGAGCGGGAAAATACGGGCATCGGACCAGAATCCAGCCGACTCCACCGCGTCCAACACACAGTCGGGTGTCAGGGAATCGTAGGGATGTGGGTTGGTCGTTGTCATGTACCGCTACCGGTGGTGAATTAAGCGGGCTATGGTACCTCAGATTGGCGCGGCAGCGGTTCAACTGCGCGGATAATTTTTGGCTTTAATCTGTCTTGGGAGTGAGTCGTCCTGGCGGGGTGCGAGCCAGGCACCAGATATCTACCTGTTCGACCCCCGCTTGGCGAAAAGTTAACGCCAAGGCCTGAGCTGTGGTCCCGGTGGTCATCACGTCGTCTATTAACGCGATATGTAGGCAGGGGCCGACGCGACCGAGTTGCGTACGATCGACGGCAAAGGCGTGGCGCAGGTTGCGACGACGTTGCTTGGCGCTTAGACCTTGCTGGTGGGGAGTATTGAGCAGGCGACTGCAGGCTCGGTTGTTGACCCGAATGTCGAGCCGCTGACCGATACTCTCAGCTAGCTCTAGCGATTGATTGAAGCCGCGTTGATATAAGCGGTTTCGATGCAGCGGTACCGGAATGAGTTGCTGCGGTAGTGGGCTGTCCAGCTGAAACTGCTGTAAGCGCTGAACAAACAGTCGGCTGAGTAGTTCGACGCTGTGGCGCTCGGCACGATGCTTGAACCGGCGAATCAGCAGGTCAACCGGAAATTCATAACGCAGTGGAGCCAGGGTGTGGCTGAATGCCGGCGGGCTTTTGAGGCAGCGACCACAGGTCAGGTCGGGGGAGTGGCTGGGGCTTAGTGCCTCGGGTAGCGGTTCTGCGCAATGTTGGCAGTGGCGATTCAGCCAAGGTAGATCCGCTTCGCAACCCTGGCATAGGGGGATCTCTCGTTGGCTCGATAGCTGGCACAGCAGGCATCGGGGTGAAGAAAATAATTGTTCAAAAAATAGCCTGAAGTAAACCTTAATGTTTTTCATGGGTTGACAGAAATATCCATGTCGGTAAGATCTAGCCTTTCCTTGGCCAGATGGCGGGTATAGGGCAGTGTAGCCCCTATCCAGCAAGGCCTGAGCATGTTTTTACAGGATTTTAGTGATGCCGAACCAAGCCGACGCCACCCTCCGTCATGACTGGACCGCCGATGAAGTGCAGGCGATGTTCGAACTGCCGTTTAATGACTTGCTGTTCAACGCCCAAACGATCCATCGGCAGCACTTTGATCCGAATCAGGTTCAGGTCAGCACGCTGCTGTCGATCAAAACCGGAGCCTGTCCCGAAGACTGTGCCTACTGCCCGCAGAGTGCAAAGTATTGCACCGACCTGGAAGCCGAGAGGCTGATGAAGGTCAAGCAGGTGCTGCGTGAGGCGGAAGCGGCCAAAGCCAAAGGTGCGACCCGTTTCTGCATGGGCGCTGCCTGGCGTAGCCCGCGTGCCAAAGATATGCCCTACGTGGTCGAGATGATCAAAGGCGTTAAGTCGATGGGGCTAGAAGCCTGCATGACGTTGGGCATGCTCGACGACAAGCAAGCCGGTGATCTGGCCGAGGCGGGGTTGGACTACTACAACCACAACCTCGATACCTCCGAAGACTACTACGGCAGTATCATCACCACCCGGACCTATCAGGATCGGCTCGATACCTTGCAGAACGTGCGCGAGGCGGGGATGAAGGTCTGTTGCGGCGGCATCATGGGGATGGGCGAGGAGCTCAAAGACCGTATCAGTCTGCTGCTGACATTGGCCAATATGGCCGACCATCCGGAGAGTGTACCGCTGAATATGCTGGTTAAGGTTGAAGGCACACCGCTGGATCAGGTTGAAGATCTGGAGCCATTTGATTTTATCCGCACCATTGCCGTGGCGCGTATCTTGATGCCGCATTCGCATGTGCGGCTGTCGGCTGGACGTCAGATCATGAACGAACAGATGCAAGCGCTGTGCTTTATGGCCGGTGCTAACTCGATCTTCTACGGTGAGAAGCTACTGACCACCGACAACCCTGAAACGGATTCCGATCGCCAGTTGTTTACCAAGCTGGGGATCAACCCCGAGCAGCGCGAAGATGCCTCTGACGAGGCTCACGAGCAGGCGATCATGGGACAGATTCAGCAGAATAAAGAGGTCGCCGAAGGCAACGCGATGTTCTACGACGCCGGTGCCTGATGAGCGGATTCGAGGGGTTAGCGTCAGCGCTCAAGCAACGACAGCAAGATAATTTATACCGTTATCGGCGAGTGTTGGAGTCGGCCCAATCGCCTGAGGTAATAGTCGATGGGCGGTCCTACCTAGCGTTTTGCAGTAATGATTATTTGGGCTTGGCCAATCACCCCGAGGTGGTCAAGGCGTTTCGTGATGCCGCTAACGAGTTTGGCGTCGGCAGTGGAGCGTCGCATCTGGTCAACGGCCACAGCCGTCACCATCATCGACTAGAAGAGGCGTTGGCCGAGTTTACTGGTCGACCCCGGGCGCTGCTGTTCTCAACCGGCTATATGGCTAACCTGGGCGCGGTCAATGCGTTGATCGGCAAAGGCGACGCGGTATTCCAGGACCGGCTCAATCATGCCTCCTTACTTGATGCCGGGCTGCTCAGCGGCGCCCGCTTTCAGCGCTATCTACACAACAATGCCGACAGTCTGGCGAAAAAAATGCAGCGTAGCGACGCGCGCCGTAAGTTGGTAGTGACCGACGGTGTATTCAGCATGGACGGCGATATGGCGCCGCTGGCTGAACTGAGCCGAGTGACCCAGCAGCAGGGCGGTTGGCTGATGGTCGATGATGCGCACGGTTTTGGTTGTTTGGGCGAAAGCGGCGGCGGTTGTGTCGAG
>JBALWS010000011.1:0-64550 GCA_036960405.1 Halopseudomonas sp.
GTGTCGGTAGCTAGGTCTTGTGTAGCTCACTCCATTAGTGTCCACAGTGGGCTTTGCCGGCCTCTGCCGCAAGTCTCAGGGGTGTTTGAATCTGTCTATCGTCGGGTACATTAACCCATAGGCGTAAGGTCAGAGGGAATGACTGTAGTTTGTGCTAAAACGCTCAGTTCTCAACTGTCCCACACCATTAAACTCGACCGGATGGCCCATGTGGCATGGATTAGGGAAGGCTAATCTTTTTCCAAGAAAATGCTATGTGGGCTTTCACTATTTCCAAACCTGATTTCCATAGGCTCCTGTTCAGGTTTTGACTCGTTCAAAGACTTAATCGCCTGCATTCCAAGAGCTTGCCAATCAGTGCTATCAATACCGACAGTATCAAAAAATTCGGCGACAATACTTGGTCCAAGTTTTTCACTTGCGCACATCATAATTGCTGAAAGCATATTAGTATCGGAATAATTGAAAGCACATTTCATTGCATTGATCCATGAATCGGCATATTTCTCATCTGAAAATGCAGATGTTAGAAAGCCAACGACTGCATTGTGATAACTCTCACGCTCCGAGAATTTATACCCAATCAAAAACCAACAATCCGGGCACAAAGCGTTTTTATTTATAATATGCTCATACGCTCTTTCTTCATCGCCAGCCTCAGCTATTTTTTTACCTTCTTGACAAGAAAACATAACCTGCTCTTCGATACCAAGAGAATCAACAATTGCATGCAAACAGAGATGTTTTAAATGCCATTCAGGGGTCCCGCTCTCTATCACTCTAAGGGCACTAATAAACTCTTCCAAAGATTTTTTGAACTGCCCCGCAAACATCAAACTGTCCGCATACAAAACCCTAACCTTTGGGTCATCCTCAACTGAAAGGTAACGGCGATAAAAAAATGATGATGTTTTAAATTTATTTATTCCAAAAAATGCCGATCCGAGATCCCGGTTCCAATAAGGTCGCTCCCTATAATCACGATTCAACTTAGCCGCAATGAAATAATATTTAATCGCCTCCTTTTCTAACCTTGATTTATGGAGAAAAGAAGCCAGATTGTAGTACATCGTTGCTGACAGCCCATTATCCAACGCCCCCATTTTTTCCGCAACAAAAAGGTATGCATCCCTAATGCTGTCAACATCCACACTACTCGCCTTCTTAGCTTTACCAACAAGCAATGCCAAGATAAACTGAATACCATTCACAAAATCATCATCAAACGCCCCAGCACTTCTATCCACCAAGGATCTGATGAATCGAAAAACATCCCCTGCTTTACCAGATTTTAATTTTGATGATGCAAATAAGCTAATCAGTTTAAAGTTTGAGCTATAAGAAGAATCTTCAAAGAAGCGGTTTAATAGAAATTCACATTGTGTATTATATCCAAGTCGATATAAGGTAACGGCTATGCCGACATAAACATCATTTGAAAGCCTGGCAACTTCCTCACTGTTTAAAGGTTGATCATGATGAAAAGTGGTGCCACTTTTACCTCCAAGGACGACTCGGAGGGATTTATCATCAACTTCAATAAAACTGCTTTTCCTTCCATCACCGTCAAGAACAAGATCAAGAAATAACAGGTCGCTTATACTTTCCGAAATTTCCAAACAATTGGAAACAAAGCTTGCACTCTTATTTCCTATAATTGAAGGCTGATTTATCACCAATGATATTTCTAACGGTGCAATTAAGTGCGGCGTTGAAAATGCCATATAACCACGTAGGTCTTTTAGTATTTCAGTACTTCTACCAGCACCCCAAAGGTCCTTATCACCAAACTTTACATAAAAATATTTTTCAGTTTTACTTTCATTGTGTGGATCAAACCTATGAAACCAACGGAAATAAACAGCATCCAAAGGCGCGACATATCTGACAATCAAAACTGGATGATTCAAAAGTTCAAAGTAATTCCATTTTTCAATGGGCATTTTCAAATTTAAAGATTTACGCAGGTTACCTTCATCAGTAGCCTTAAGCTGCACAAGAAACTTCTCACCCGTAGCAGATCCATCATCGTCAAATATTTCAACTTCACCATCAATGCCGTAATCATCAGTTGGTGTTCTATACACCCACAACTCTGGTAGCAAAGATTCAAATTTTCTAACCGAAGCCGTCTCCAATTGATGATTTCTATGACGCTGTGGTAATTTCATTCAACATCCCTTACGAATTTTGGCTTTGATCAGCATTAACTGAGTATTACATTTATCTATGTCCTTATCCCACTTTCACCAACCTGTACAAGTATCCCCGGCTGATACCCCACTTCCGGGCAGCTCTGCTTTGCTCAAACTCAGCACGAATGGTCTACATGTCATCATCACTGAACTGGACTTCCCTCAAAGCTGTAGACAGCTAATAGTTTCCGCTTAGGAGCCACAAGGGGCTGTCTAGCTACCCGTTCTCTAACTACCAATTTATACGGGTTAATGTACCCCGCTATTAGAAGACAACCGCATCCCGTCTAGGCACTCCTAACACTGAAAATCTTGCTTGAATTGTCAGATTAAATGCCTCGTTTGCCAGTGAAACGTATCGATAATCGAGCATTATCAGGCAATTAGGCATGGTAACCTCTGGGGTTATAAACGAAATACAAACCATGTTCCATCGGCGCAAGAAGTAAACTCCATATGAATGAAACAAATTTGCTAGATGTAGTCCCTTCTGTAATGTCAGCAATAGCGACAGCAGGAGCCGCTATTGCTGCTTTTGGTTCAGTGCGTGTTAGTCGGGAAGCAAAGAAAATAGCACAACAAAGCGCTCTGGCTGTTCACCACGGCTCTGCTGCTAACGCTCTGTCAGAAGCAGTTGAAACTCTTGATAAAATGTTGGAGCCGTTCTCAGATTTAGCATACGAAGTATGGGAGGGTTGGTCGAGAGAAATTGAATCTCTAGACCACCGAGATGCAGGTGGCTCTAATCCAAGGCCTATGCGGCATGTCCTCACTAATGCTAGCGAAATGCTGGTGGAACATGGATCAGCTAGAGGGACAAACTACAGGCACGCAGAACGCTCAATGTTCTCCATTGTCAGACAAGGCATCGATACCTTATCCGATAGCGAGTATGACCGCTTGCTTCGACGAGGCGACGGGGAATATTGTGATTTCGAAAGCGTATTTGGCCCCCCCCCTCTAAAGAAAAGCATCACTACTTCGCCTGCTTTTCGATGGGCTATCTATCAGCTAAATAGGCGCATCAATATAGATGACTGGTTAAATATCTGGACAGGATCTTGGGTAAAGAACGGCTGGCTCAACAGGTATTGTGAAGAACACAAAAAGATTAAACCAACCCTGAAGTCTGTTCTTACGCTGTTGAAATCCGAAAGAGCTAAGCTTGCGCACAGCGTTTTCCCTCTTGAGGCAAACCCGTCCCTTAGCTTGAAGTATGACAAGGTGTTGGAAGTCCTTGAGGTGCTCATAGAGGATTGCGGTTTGGAAATATGGGAAGGACATCGAAAGAAGCCCCACAAAGAAGATGTGGTAGCACTAGTAGTGTACTCGATGGGAATAGCCTTTCTTTCCAGTAACGCCAGAGACAACCTCTTTACTATAAATTAAAGCTAAAACGCTGTAATTCCTAGCAACTCAAGTCTAGAGAAAGGCGCCAATTCAACCACATGTATCGGTTTTTACCTCACTGATATGACCTCAGATAGATGTAATCGAGCACTAAACAAGCATCTAATCTTGCCCTGCTACGGAGAGCACTAATACATGCCTAATAACTGGTCAGATAATGAGATTGAAGCATGCGTCCGCACATACCTGTGGATGCGTGATTCAGAACAAAGAGGTTACAAGCCGATAAAGTCGCGCATCCGTAAAGCGCTCATGCAAGGCCCTCTATCAGAGCGCTCTGATGGTTCATTAGAGTATCGCTTCCAAAATATCTCATCCGTTCTAGCGGATATGGGTGAGGAATGGATCGACGGGTACAAACCTGCAAAGAATGTTGGTGCTGATGGTACAGCGAAAATCACGAATTATATCGAGGCGTATAGAAAGGACAGGCATGCACGGCGTGTTCATTGGCTCATCCAGTCACTACCTATAGCTGCCGTTACTAAAGCCGTATCCGAGCTGGCGTCTGGTAAAACGTTCGAGTATTCAGAATCCACAGATTATGATCTCGTTTATAAGGGTGTTGCGCTCCCCCCTAAGAAGGCCATTGGCTACGCTGGGCTGCTTCACTATGGAGCCCCGCTTGCGTCAGAGAACTTCTCTGGCGGTGAAGGTACTCCATGTTTTAAACGACTTGAAAAAGCTGGCTTCGAAATCGGTAAGAAAATCGATCCGAGTACCATTTCTCTATGGCAGCCTGAGTTCCGTGAGACCGTCGATAAACATAAATCTACGGAGTTCAAAGTTCCACCGGAAGGTCAAAGAAAGCCCGGCAAGAAAAGCGTTACAGCGATTGGTTATGACCGTGACTCCAAAGTCGTCGCTTTCGTTGAGGATAGGGCTGGCGGAAAGTGTGAGCTGTGCGGTAATCATGCTCCATTCAACAGACGTAACGGAACTCCCTATCTTGAGGTTCACCACATCATTTCTTTAGCAGAAAAGGGGCCCGACACCGTGGATAACACCGCAGCGTTATGTCCGAACTGCCATCGAGAATGCCATTACGGTTCTAACGCGCTGATTCACCAGAAAACATTGCAAACCAAACTCTCTAACAAGTCAGAGCCAAAAATCCAGAACTTACAAACCGAACAAAAGCGAGCTACGCTGTAATATCAATAACTGACCATGGATAGGTGTATGACATGAGATCAATCTTGTTTTCTTTGATAGCCCTAATGGGTGTAGTTGATCTGGCCTCTGCTCACCCCGGCAGAACAGCCTCTGATGGTTGCCACTATTGCCGAACTAACTGTGATAAGTGGGGCGAAGCATGGGGTGTTAGGCATTGCCATGGAGGCTTAAAGGAAGAACCGAGCATTGAAAAGTTTCTAGGTGCTCAAGCGGAACTTCCTCACTCTCATGAAGATGGCCAACGTCACAGCCATCAGCCCTCCCCTGAGCCGAAGCAGCAAGAAAGCTAAATTTACTCAAGATGCGAACCTAGATGCGCATTAACTATTGGAGATAATTATGAGTATCAAACCAGGGCCTAAGCCAATAGCTGAATCTACGGGTAAAAAAGATAAAAGACGGCGAGCTACGCCTGAAAGCAAACCAAAACACCCTGATTTAAAAGAACATGATCATAAGAAGGGTAAGTAAAATCAATAAAGCCCTACCCTTATTGCGCTAGGGCTTTTCTTATAGACCGCCACGCACTATGCCACTACTCCCATGTTGATCCTAAAAAGCCAACCTGACTGGTATAAATCCTATCTCGAAGGATCAAGGCAGATGGGGTAAGAGCCGATTGGAACCTCTAAAATGGCCACTATAAGATAGGATCTATATCGCTCAAGGAGAGAGCCCCAATGGACTGGAACACCTACGCACTTTACGGTGCCATCGCACTGCTAACCAGCACCGCTGCCCTATTCGCCTACCACGACACCAGAACAACCAAACCACGCCTAATCCTGACATTGATCGGCGCACTGAGCATCCTGCTAACGCTCAGCACAGGCCTTTATTTCAACACCCCTCACGCCAGCAGTAACCTAGAGGGGTTCGATCCCAGCATCGAAGTTCCTACCATCACCGACCAAAACAAAGCCCAAATTAAATATCAGGCGCAAACAGACCTGATCCAACTGCTCGCCCCACTCCGGGCTCACTACGACAAACACCACCCCGGCGACTACATAGGCTTCAAAGAATACAAAGAGGGACATTGGTTCAAAAAATCGGATGATAAGATCGACTACTACATCGCACTACTTACCACCAACCCCAAAGCCGTCTACGACGATCCCGAACTCCATTCCCTACTCCAAGGGTTTACCCAAGTAAGCCTACTGGCAAAGCTAATGGAGCAAGAGTTACTGCACAACGACAACCGAGAAGACGTTCACATTATGACTATGCAGATAGAGGCGTTGCTGTAGATACCGTTGTGTGAAACAGAGCAGACATTCTTATGGCTGAGATGTGCCTGCTGAGCTGATAGAAATACACCTAATAGATCAGGATGCAGGAGAATTTAGTCCGTTATTTAATCCCGCTCTATCTAGCGAATAAGCCGTAGTTTTTTCTACCACGCTTGATTGTCCTCTTTGGATCGTGCTGAAATGAGCCGCTTTTCAACAGGATATAACGCAAATGGAATTGTTTTGAAAAAAGTCTTCGCAGCTACACTACTGTCTCTGATCACCGGCACTGGTGGCCACTTTTTCAACCAGCGCTGGGACAGGGCTCTGCTATTCTTTGCCTTGATATTACTCTATCCGATAGGGCTATACTTCTGGATTAATTACGCTTTCCAGCCAGTAGCTGAAGGGTTTTCTGGCTCCCAGTTATCAAATCTGCTCGAGCAGGCGCTTTATTTGCTGATCTTTGGCTCTGCAGCCATCTTAGCTCTTAGCACGCTGATTAGCTTCAGAGATGCCTATAAGAGTAGCCAGTCGGTATGTCCCAAGAGAACCTTGTCTGGAGTCGTAGGGGCAACCTTACTGAGTTTGATCAGCATGTTGATCATCGCCACTGAAGCCAGTACAGCAATTAGCTACTGGCAGGCCAAAGGCGACTTGGATCAGGTGTTACTTGAAGGCGATTCCAACTCCTTATCTGATTACCGCCAGTTCTGGCACTACGAAAGCTTTGGTGGCTTCGACTACCAACAAACAGAACCGGCCCCAATACAGGCTGGTGACAAGTACCTGAATCTGGCTTTCCGCTACCAAGGCGATCCCGCCGTGGGTATCAACCTGAAAGTTGGAGTTAATCGCAGTCACGAATCCGAACCGCTTACAACTGATGAGAATGGACTGGTATCTATCCCCATCGCTGGCGATAGAGTGCAACTGAACAAACTAGAGGTGAACGGCTGGAGCAACCCAGTAACCAAAGAGCCTCTAGTGCTCGTCAATGGCCACGAGGCCAAGAAAGGAGAAGAAAGCTACCAAAAGTTCGACTGGCACCGCGACAATGGCATCACCCTAACAACCGCTGATAGTGCCGATAAAGCTCAACTGGTGTTTTCTCTCCGTCCAAGGCTGCAGATGAACTGGCCTAGCCAGCAAAAACAACCGGCAGCCCTTGAGACTATGAGTGCCGTCATTTCTTGGCTTGTCGATGAAAAGGCTACTGACTACCTAGTTAAGATCAGCAACGTAGAGCGTCGCGGTACTACCACCTCATATTCCGAGCTAACCCAACTGTACGTCAAAGAGAACCAGCTACCGCTAACAAGCCTAGCGGTCATCGATGATGAGGGAGCTAAAGCCCAAGAATACAGTGTGTCGATTATCGCCTTCGATAGTGAGGGCAACTTCGTCAATGAATCGGATTCGATGCACGACTCGTCCTTTGTCCTTCCAGACGGCAAGGCCTTATTTGCCCTTCCATCGGGCTTGCCCCCTACCCTTACTGCCGAGCCGAGCGATTATCAGCAACAATACGAAGATGACAAACGCTTTAAAGCCATCAATCAAATGATTGATGATGGTCTCTACGATGCAGCAGAACATATGCTAGACCTGCTAGATGAACACTCTATGCCTGAAAAACAGGTCGCCCTAAAAAGCCTTATCTTGGCCAACAAAGGCAAGTGCGAAGAGGCTCATGGGTTAGCAGCTACCCTTGCAGCCGAGGATGAGTGCAAATGCACCCTAAAGAAGCTCAACAAGCTGTGCCCGCCGCAATAAGGTAATAATAAGGAAGGGAAGCTAGGAAATCTGCAAAAGTGTGGACAAGAGCCTTTGTAGGTGATCAATCCCTGCAATCAAAAGGTCTGTTTAGGGGCCACAAAGGGCTGTCTAGCTACCCGCTCTATAGCCGCTATATTCTACGGGTTAATGTACCCCAGTATTAGTAGATTCAAACACCCCGACTAAACACCCCTGAGACTTGCTACAGAGACCGGCAAAGCCCACTGCGGACACTAATGGAGTGAGCTACACAAGACCTAGCTACCGACACTCAGCCGCCGCTCAGCTTTTCCCTGGCTACGACTGTTGTTGGCCCCATAGCAGCCTGTTAGAGATGGCTAATATTTCTTTCTCTATTGAGTCAAAATGCAAGACCTGCCCCCTGCACCGCTTTCTTTCGGTCGGGGCTAACCTGACACTTGATAGCCTGAGGGTTTACGGCATCAATCGGTTACTGATACCGTTACCGGAACGCAGGCAAAGGTCAAGGCAGCCCCCTTATCTTGATGCTGCAGCCTCAGGCTTTGTAAGGAAACAAAGATGATCGATTTAAGCTTTACCCAAGACCCGCAGTGGATCGCTCAACGAGAGGAGCTCTGGGCTCCAGTTGAAAAACGATTAAAAAAAGAAAATAGAAAAAAAGAACTGCTGGATATTAAGCAATATTTTATGACCGGAGTAGAAGGACAGGTAAAAAAAGTCTCTGATCATGGAAAAATTAGGTTCTTCCCACTGCAAAACCCAAAGGGGTGGGACTATGTGATTGCGAATCAACTAAAAGACCCTAAGTCTTTTAAGTTTATTGTCGATCTCATATTTCAAGGGTCATCCGAAGAGTTTGAGCCTTTCGATACCGTAGAAAAATGGGACTACTTTCTCGACCCTGTTTTTGAACCCATACTGACCAGCCGTGTTCCTATGGGCCGTGATGGCGAAAAGCTTACCTTAGAGCTAGATCCACTTGAAACATTTTGTCGTGTTGCTCAGCCACTTGATGATGCGTTACGACTAGGTGATGGTGGAGATAAACCAAGATGGCTTTTACGCAGTGCTTACTTCTTTAGCCTGCTCCCCTATATTACCGACGAATGCTTTGCTGCACTGGAGCGAGGAGAGGTCGACAATGTAAGCAGTTGCGCATTCTTCCTTAACTCTATTGTTCCTCAAATCGCAGATTATCAGCCAGAAGAAGAATTTGAGGCTGATAAAGAAATTCGCCTACAATTTCTCGCCGACTTCGCCGCCAAACTCGACGAACTTTACCCGCAGCTCTGCCCCCGCCTGCAGCAACTCTGGGACGACACCAAAGCCGAAAAAGCGGCCCAGGAAGCCGAGGGCTAAGCATGAGCGAAATCACTTTGCATATCGCCTTTCAGGCCCCGGCGGCCCAGGCCGAGGCCTGGCAAACGCTGCTTGCGGGACTAGCCCGCGACGAGCAGGGCGCCTACTTTGAAGAGCGCGTCGAGCCCTTTGGCGCGGCCGCCGAAGCCGCCCTGGAGCCACTGCTCGACCTAGTCGACGACAGCGGCGCCGAACTGGAGTGGTCGGATTGCCGCAGCAAAACCCTGCCCGACGGCAGCACCCGCTTTGCCATCAGTGTCATGGGCGGTTCCTTTATGTACGAAGCCCAGGAGTTATTCCAAGCTCTGTTTCAAGCCTGCGGCGTGGAGGCGTTGCAGATCCGCTTAGATGATCTGGAAGATGGATAAGAACTGCAATATCAGCAACAGCTAACAGTCCGGTAAGTTCCACATAGCGGCGGTTAGATTCTTCAGTTGAGAACGAGCGCTTTAGCACAAATTACAGACATTCCCTCTGACCTTACGCCTATGGGTTAATGTGCCCCACAATGGACAAACCGGGTAAACCATTACTGATATGAACTTCTACGGTAACAGGCGGGGCTTCTATACCGAGCAACGCCCGGCTATGGACAATAGCGAGAGACATAGTTCTTCCTTGAACATCGGATGTCGTTAAAAAACCATAGCACAGCTGCTGTGCGAGAGCAGTTAAGGGTTTACCCGTTCGATTGAAACCCCTCCGAGTAGCGCTGGATTATGGTAACCAAGAGGGGGATCGAATCACCGATAGCATCTGCCATCGATACAGCGGTAGCTAGCCAGCATGGGTAAGCAGCTGCCCCAGTTGCTGCTCGCGCAAAATCCTCTCGATCGCTGCGGCATCTCTCGGCCGTGAAAACAGGTAGCCCTGCCCAAACGTGCAGCCTTCTCGATCTAGGTCGGTAAAATCGTGCTGCTGCTCGACCCCTTCGGCGACCACCTCTAGCTCTAAACTATCGGCCAATCCAATAATGCTGCGGATAAAGCGCAAGTCTCTCGGTTCGTTATCAAGATCCTGAACAAACGATTTATCGATTTTTAACTTTTGTACCGGCAGCTGTTTGAGGTGGCTGAGCGATGAGTAGCCGGTGCCAAAGTCGTCCAGTGCCAAATCAACGCCCAGCTCGCGGAGTCCTTTGAGGATACCGGGCGAGCTTTCGATATCTCGCATGGTGGTATCTTCGGTCACCTCAATCACTAGCTGTTCGGGGTCCATGCCGTACTTGTTCAGCAGCCGTGATACCGAGCCGACCAGGTCGTGCTTGGCATACATCGCAGGCGATATATTCACCGCCATCTTAATCTGCGGCAGCCCTAGCGATTGCCAGATCACGCTCTGCTTACAGGCGCTGGCAATCACCCACTCGTTGAGCTCGAGTGCGAGGTCATACTGTTCGGCGATCGAGATCACTTCAAGCGGCGGGATATAACCGTATTCGGGGTGATGCCAGCGCAGCAACGCCTCAACCGATTCGACCTGGCGCGAAGCCAATCGAATCAGCGGCTGGTAATTCAAGCTTAACTGATCGGTAACAATCGCCTGGCGCAGATGCTCGGACAACTCTCTACGCCGCAATAGCTTTGCATTCATTGCCGGATCGTAACTGCGATAGCTGACCCCGTCGTCTTTCTTCGCCAAGTACATCGCTATATCGGCATTGATCAACGCCTGATCAAGCGTGTCCGCATCATCTGGATACAGGCTAACCCCTATGCTAGCCGCTATAAAAACCTGGTTACCCCGTATCTCCATGCCATGGCTGAGCCGGTCGCACAATTTCTGTGCTAACTGAACGCAACGATGATTATCCACGGTCCCCTCTACCAGCACCGCAAACTCATCACCGCCAAGCCGGGCCACGTCGACATCGGGTCCGACACACTTACGGAACCGTTCAGCCACCTTGATTAACAGTTCATCACCAGCAGCATGGCCGAGGGTATCGTTTATCTCTTTGAAGTTATCAAGATCGATCACCAGCAAGCCACGGCGTGTTTGCTGATATCGGGCGTTGATCTCGCTATACCGAAGTAACTCATTGAAGTACTTTCGATTGGGTAACCCGGTCAGGTCATCGTGCAATGCTTGTAATCGGTTGCGGGCACTCTCACGCACGACCAACAGCACCAACACGGTACCGCTGAGCAACAATCCCAACATCGACAAGCCAAACCCGACTTGATTAACCGGCAGCTCGGTATCCAGCCCTACTTGGTAGGGGTCATAAAAGCTATCGACATGAAGTTCACGAACGGGTGGTTGGAGTGGATGAAAAGCGTTAAAAATTTTCTTAGCTTGCTGCCGTTCCCCCGGCTGTAAGGCAAACACCGCCGCTTCGTGTTGCTGCAGCAGCGTCATCAACTGGTCAAACAGCTCTGCAGCCCCGGCTAGGTTTCGGACTTCTAGATTTTCCGAGCCGGTTTGGAGGATATCCAAACGCGCCCAGAGAAGATCAAAGCGCAGTATCAACTGCTCTTGATTACGGGCTCCGAGGCCTACCAACTCCAGTGTCTGGGTAAATTTAAGCAGCTCACTATCAAGTTCTGATACCGCCCAGGCGCTGGTCTTATGAACCATGGCCAAACTTTCACTGGTCTCGCTATGGCGCAGATAGCTGAATACCGCACTGACAGCAAAAACGCCCACTACGACGATCAACAGACCAAAGCGTAGCCCCTGCTGGCCTCGCATTACTCAACCACCATCCCATTAAGCTGCCACACCATACCAACATGATGCTTTTTGCTATCTAATTGTGGAAAGTCTGACATCGGATAGAGTAACCATAACGGCCCTTTATCCCTAACCCGCATCGGCCGACCATCAGCTTTCATGGCCACTAAGATGGGGTAGTCCCTTAAGGGCGCTAACTGGATCGTTGCATGGTAATCATTAAGCGCATACAGCGTTAGCTGAGAGCCCCGCGCCCCCACCGCCGCCAATAGGTCTTTGAGCAACACGCCATCGTAGCGATGTGCACCTTCGGTCCAAGGGGTAGTCGTGGTGAAGTGATGCTGTGGTAACGCCTGTAGCATGGCACGGTCAAATTGAGCCGTTTGCTGCGCGTTGATATGGGTGATCTTACCGCGAAGTGTTAGCAGCACATCGCCATTTGGCGAATCCAACACACCCGCAACACAGGGCAAAGATAGGGTTAGCAACAAGGACGCAACAACGCAACGCACTGAAAGCTGCATCTTTATACTCCACTGTTATTTTTGTCTGGGTAGTTTATGTTGTTTTGTTTGCTAATCACACTGCGATGATATTTATCATCCCCACTATTCTAGCTACGCAGGCAACGGCGGCGCCGTTTATCATTGCTACTTACTGTGTGCCTTCAGCTCAAGCTCAGCCACCCTCAGTTCAAGCTCATCCACTAAAGTGCGGGTACGCATCAGCACCTCGCTCTGGGCATCGAACTCTTCACGGGTTACCAACTCAAGCCTTGCAAAAGCACTTTGAACGATCAAATTAATACTATTGCGAACCTCCTGTTGAGTTCGCTGGGGCCCCTCACCCAGTAACTGAGTTAGCTGCTCATTCAGCCCCTCAAGCAGTTTTGATGGAATCATCTTGTGCTCCAATTTTTATGACGGTTAGGCCATTCTAGCATGCGTTCATAATGCTGAACCGCTCTTACCTCTTTCAAAAAAAGACATATCGCACCAATTGCGTGCACGCACCGAAATAGTGCTTGGTTGTTGTGCCGAGATCTTTGCTGCAACAGCATAAAACCCACGTCAAACTCATCACAAATTAAACTATCTATTTGTTTTAAATAAATAAAACAATTACTGGCACAGCTAATGCTAAACCTCCATCAACTGGCATTGTTTTATCACGCGGCTTCGGCCAATGCCTTCAGACTTAACCATTAGGAGATTTAGCCATGAAACTGATTACGGCTGTGATCAAGCCCTTTAAGTTAGATGATGTACGCGAAGCCCTCTCCGAAATCGGAGTCCAGGGTATTACCGTTACCGAAGTAAAAGGCTTCGGTCGTCAAAAAGGCCATACCGAGCTCTACCGCGGCGCCGAGTACGTCGTCGACTTCCTCCCCAAGGTGAAAATCGACGCCGCCGTCGCCGACGAGATTGTCGACCAGGTGATCGAAGCGGTATCCAAGACCGCCAACACCGGCAAGATCGGCGACGGCAAAATTTTTGTTAGCGACCTGGAACAGGTTATCCGTATCCGTACCGGCGAGACGGGTAATAGCGCGCTGTAAGCGGCCGCTCTGTTCAGAATAAATATCCAAGGGGAATCACCATGGAAAACCAAATTTTTCAACTGCAGTACGCAATGGACACCTTCTACTTCCTGGTGTGCGGCGCGCTTGTTATGTGGATGGCAGCGGGCTTCTCGATGCTCGAGGCGGGCCTAGTACGGGCTAAGAACACCACCGAAATCCTGACCAAAAACGTCGCCCTGTTCGCGATTTCCTGCATCATGTACATGGTTGTCGGCTACGAGCTAATGTACGGAGGCGGTATCTTCCTGAGTGGTATTGAGCAGGTTGATGTTGAGCAGGTGCTGGCTAGCTCAGCTGAAAAAGGCTTTGATGGCGATTCAGAGTACTCCGGTGCCTCCGACTTCTTCTTCCAGGTGGTGTTTGTTGCTACCGCGATGTCGATCGTCTCCGGTGCCGTGGCCGAGCGGATGAAGCTGTGGGCATTCCTAGCCTTCGCCGTGGTGATGACCGGAATTATCTACCCGATGGAAGGCGCCTGGACCTGGAACGGTGCCGACGTATTCGGCCTGTACAATCTAGGCGACCTGGGTTTCTCTGACTTCGCCGGTTCCGGTATCGTTCACATGGCCGGTGCTTCTGCAGCCCTTGCTGGTGTGTTGCTGCTGGGTGCCCGTAAAGGCAAGTACGGCGCTAACGGTTCGATCAACGCGATCCCCGGTGCCAACCTGCCGATGGCAACCCTGGGTACATTCATCCTGTGGATGGGCTGGTTTGGTTTCAACGGTGGTTCGGTGCTGAAGCTGGGCGATATCTCAAGCGCTCACTCGGTTGCGATGGTGTTTTTGAATACTAACGCGGCGGCGGCCGGTGGCGCCATCGCTGCCCTGGTTACCGCTCGCATCCTGTTCGGCAAGGCCGATTTGACCATGCTTCTTAACGGTGCGTTGGCCGGTCTGGTTGCGATCACGGCAGAGCCTTCAACCCCCACTGCGCTGCAAGCCACGCTGTTCGGTGCCATCGGTGGTGTACTGGTAGTGTTCTCGATCATCACACTGGACAAGCTGCGTATCGACGATCCCGTCGGTGCCATCTCGGTCCACGGTACTTGTGGTCTGCTGGGTCTGCTACTGGTGCCACTCACCAACGGTGACGTCAGCTTCTCGGGTCAGATCATCGGCGCGCTGACCATCTTTGTCTGGGTCTTCGGCTTCAGTCTGATCGTTTGGGGTGTGCTAAAAGCCGTCATGGGCATCCGCATCAGCGAAGAGGAAGAGTACGAAGGTGCCGACCTAGCCGAGTGCGGTATGGAAGCCTACCCAGAATTTACCAAGGGTTAGATTTAACACTACCAACGGGCTTAACAGCCTCCTCCTTAGGCGCCCCAAACAGGGCGCCTTTTTTTCGCGTCATAACTAACTCTATATCTAGCCGATCAACGGTGTCATCAACGTCAACAGTGACTCACTCAATAAGTTTAAGAGCGGCCCCTTCCGGCCGATATGAAACTGGATATCATGCTAATTTATATATAGCCTGTAGCGATATATCACAAAAAAATCAGCAAGCACCGCCATTTCTTGCTATTCCCGATTTAGTTGTTGGGGAGTAACCTCCCCCGCTGTACGGAGTTCATCCGATGAAAGTGAACATGCCCATCACGGACCGCGAGGTCCAACTCAAGGAAGACCAAACCATCATTTCGATGACCGACATGAAGGGACTGGTCACTTACGTCAATCAAGATTTTATCGAAATCAGCGGCTTCCAAGAAAGCGAATTGATTGGCAAAAACCACAACATCGTTCGCCACCCAGACATGCCTGCCGCTGCTTACAAGAATCTCTGGGATACGGTCAAGACAAGCCAACCTTGGCGCGGTATCGTCAAAAACCGCTGTAAGAACGGCGACCACTACTGGGTTGAAGCCTTCGTCACCCCTTTAATTCAAAAAGGCCAGATAGTCGGTTATCAGTCGGTACGCAGCAAGCCGAGTCGACAACAGATTGATGCCGCCAGCGCACTCTACAAGACCATCAACGACAAAAAAATAAACGAAATACCGGCTAAGAAAGACCGCCGTTTACGAATCAGCGGCCAGTTCAAACTGATCCAAACCCTGTGGTTGTTGCTCCTACTGGCCGCAACGGCTGTCATCGAATCGAGTACCGATAGCCCGCTCGGTTATCTTTTTGCCACCGCGGGAGTCCTGCTCTATCTATTCGGCTTTTTCTGGATCAACCAGCAAGTTATCAAGCCGCTACGGCAGATGGCCAAGACCACCCAAGACATTGCCAATGGTAGCCTCACATCACGCATCATCGTCGACAAACCCGGCGCAATAGGTGAAATGCAGCTTGGTCTAGATATGATCCGCGCCCGGCTAAAAGCTGCAATGGGGCGGATTCAGGAAGCCTCCTCGTCGATGGCGGCATCGACCGATCAACTGGCCAGTGCTAGCGATATCACCGACCAAAGGATGCAGGCGCAGATGTCGGAAACCGAGCAGATCGCGACGGCGATGCAGCAGATGACCGCGACGGTTCAAGAGGTGGCTGGCAATACTCACAGCGCCGCCGACGCTGCCAATCAGGCCAACAGCGATGTCCACGAAGGCTTCCAGATCGTTGAGCGGGCTCAACACAGCATCTCTGAGCTGTCAGCCAAGATTGAAGATGTCGAGCAAGAGATCGATACCCTGCACCAAGACAGTCAAGATATTGGCTCCATTCTCGATGTCATCCGCGGCGTTGCAGAACAAACCAACCTACTGGCGCTCAACGCAGCCATTGAAGCGGCCCGTGCCGGTGAACAAGGACGAGGCTTCGCGGTTGTTGCCGATGAGGTCCGCGCGTTGGCCCAGCGCGTCCAAAGCTCCACCGATGAGATCCAGCAGATGATCGAAAAGCTACAAAGAGGGGCAAAGAAAGCGGTGGATGCGATGCATGTCAGCCGCGACAGCGCAGACCGCTCCGTCACCGAAGCCCAGGCAGCAGGGGAGGCTCTGGGGCGAATTCAACAATCGGTGCTGCAGATTAACGACCTGAGCACCCAGATCGCCACCGCAGCCGAACAGCAATCGGCAGTGGCGGAAGAGATGAGTCGTAATATTGTTGCCATCAAAGACCAATCTGCGGATACCGCTGACGCCACCCGTCAAGCCACTATCGGCTGTCTGGCGCTGGCCGATACCGCCCGTAAGCTCGATACCTTGACTCGCGATTACGAACTCTAAAGCGGAGTAGATTTTTCTAGCGATCAACACAAATGAGCGGCTGCAGCCATGCAGTCTGCTCAGGCCTGCCCCACCAAATACGGCTTCAGCTGTTCGACCAGTGCATTGGGAAATTGCCGGTAATCAAAGTACGGTGTCAGAAACAGGTTCTGTTGTTGCCATAATTGTTGCGACTCATCGAGCGGGCAAAAATCCTCGGTACTCAGCCCTAGTCGCATCCAATTAGCCTTTCCGGCAACGATCTGTGCTGCGCAGCTCGGTATCAGCGCATCATCAAAACTGATCGCCTCCTTACGTTTCAACAAATGGTTATCGCGATAGCTTTTCCAATCAGTCTGACCAGCACTCAGCTTCGCCAGGATAGTAAATATCTTGCGCCAGTGATTGCCATTTAAGGCGATCAATTCGGGAACATTTATCGGCTGATCCGATGCTGGCAATCGCGGTGGATTAGGCAGGTAGAGGATAAGATCTGGATCAGGACTGCCAAGATAGCGCGGCAAAACCACGCGATCATTTGTCGGTTTTTTTATCTCGATGCCCTCATCACTGCTAATGCGCCATCGGCCATAACTGACTATGATAGTCGGTTTTAGCGGAACAGATTACATGCCGTCGCAACTGCTTAATTGGATCCTACTGTGTGGCTTGATCTTGCTCTGGGGCACATCCTTTATGGTGACCTCGGTGGCGGTAAAGACCATCAGCCCGATGGGGATCGTCGCGCTGCGAGTCGTGCTCGGTGCCGCCGTGTTGATAACGGTGTTATTTGTTAAGAAGCTGAAACTGCCGACCGAGCGTTCGGCCTGGGGCGCCTTTTTTCTACTGGGGCTGGTGGGCAACCTGTTGCCATTTTTCCTGATCGCCTGGGGTCAGCAGTCGATTGCTTCTGGCATGGCCGGAGTCATCATGGCGATTATGCCCTTAGTCACGATGATTCTGGCCCACTATTTTGTCAGCGGTGAAAACCTCAACCGTTTTAAGCTATTGGGCTTTGGCGTGGGTATCAGCGGGATTATCTTGTTGCTGGGGCCGGTATTTGGCGGCGATGGGCAAGAGATACTGGGCGCCGCGGCGGTGCTAGTAGCAGCCTGCCTCTATGCTTTAAACACAGTTCTGGCGCGCATACTGCCGAGTTTCACGCCGCTGGTAACCGGTGCCGGAGTACTGATCGCCGGCTCACTATTGTCGGTGCCAATTTGGCTACTCCAAAGCGGTATTGTCGGCTCTATTTTCAACCCCGAAGCTGTCTCCAGTTCGATCACGACAGGCATCAGCGCAGACTCCCTTATCGCGCTAATCTGGCTGGGCATCGGTCCTACAGGTATCGCCACTCTGATCTACTTCAAGGTTATTCAGCGTGCCGGTCCGACCTTTCTTTCAACCATCAATTACCTCATCCCTGCTGTCGCATTTTTCTCCGGCGCGCTGTTTCTGAGCGAGCCAGTCACCCGTCAGAGTATTCTGGCCTTAGCCATCGTACTGTTGGGGATCGGCTTAACGCGCTATCGAGCATAAGCACTCAAACCAGCTACACTGGAAGACGGCTATTTCGGTGTCGGAAAGCAACCGTTTTATGACTATAAACTACGAGGCCTGATCGGCTTCGTTATCCTCCATCCCTAGCTCTTTAATCTTACGGGTCAAGGTATTGCGGCCCCATCCCAGCAACAACGACGCATCACGGCGCCGTCCGGCGGTATGCTTCAGCGCAGCTTCGATCATGATTCGCTCAAACGCGGGCACCGCTTCGCCCAGCAGGTCTTTGTTACCTCGGCTCAGCGACTGCTCGGCCCACTGCCGCAGTCCCTGCTCCCAATTACCCGCAGGCTGCTGGGCAGGGTCTTCGCTCAGCAGCTCAGGCGGCAGGTCCGATACCAACACCTCGCGACCGGAAGCCATCACGGTGATCCAGCGACAGGCATTCTCGAGTTGACGTACATTACCCGGCCACTCGATCGAGCACAGATAGTTCTCCGCTTCTGCCGTTAACAACTTCGACTCAACCGCTAACTCTTCGGCAGCGCTGGCTAAAAAGTGCTGCGCCAACTTCGGAATATCCTCGCGTCGGTCACTCAGCTTGGGGATATGGATACGGATCACATTCAAACGATGAAACAGATCTTCACGGAAGCGACCATCCTTAACCAAGTTCTCCAAGTCCTGATGGGTAGCAGCAATAATGCGGACGTTGACCTTCACCGGGGTGTGACCACCGACCCGATAGAACTCACCATCGGCCAGCACCCGCAATAATCGGGTCTGCGCCTCGGACGGCATGTCACCGATCTCATCCAGAAACAGGGTGCCGCCATCGGCTTGCTCAAACCGCCCTTTACGCTGATTACCGGCACCGGTAAAGGCGCCTTTCTCGTGTCCAAACAGCTCAGATTCGATCAGATCGCGCGGAATGGCCGCCATATTGAGCGGAATAAACGGCGCCTGAACCCTCGGGCTGTGCTTGTGCAGCGCGTGTGCGACCAGCTCCTTGCCGGTCCCCGATTCGCCATTGATCAGCACGGTAATATTGGATTGCGATAGCCGGCCGATGGCACGAAACACCTCTTGCATCGCCGGGGCTGCGCCAATGATTTCGGTCTCCCCTTCGGCCTCATCTTCTTGTAACTCTGCCCGCTGCTCTTGCGAATGGATCACCGCTCGTTTCACCAACGCGACCGCATCATCGACATCAAACGGCTTGGGCAGATACTCGAACGCACCGCCCTGATACGAAGCCACAGCACTGTCAAGGTCCGAATGCGCGGTCATGATAATCACCGGCAGCTCGGGATAGGCTTGCTGAATGGTATCCAACAGCTCCAATCCATTGATCCCCGGCATCCGTATGTCGCTTACTAACGCATCGGGCTGCTCCTGCTCCAGCGCCCGCAAAGCCTGGTCGCCCGATTCAAAAGAGCGACTTTGAACCCCATCCTGCTCCAGCGCTTTCTCCAGCACCCAGCGAATAGATCGGTCGTCATCAACGATCCAGACATTAGCAACGGCTTTCATGACTCGCCCTCCTGACGCTGATCCAGCGGAATATAAATAATAAATTCGGTATGACCCGGATGACTTTGACACTCGATCAGGCCGCGATGCTGATTGATAATCGATTGGGCTATCGACAGCCCCAGCCCGGTCCCTTCAGCGCGACCACTGATCATCGGAAAAAACAGTGTCTCTTTTAGATCTTCGGGAATGCCAGGGCCGTTATCGCTGACAACCAGCTGGCACACCAATCGGTGGCGCTCAGCACCCAGGGTAAACTGACGGATCGCACGCGTTCGTAAACAGATCCGTGGGGCCTGGGTCGCCGATTCCTGCAGCGCTTGAAGACTATTGCGCACCACATTCAACACCGCTTGAATCAGCTGCTCTTCATCGCCATCCAGGTCAGGAATGCTGGGATCATAGTCGCGCACAATCTCTATTTCACCGGCCGTCTCGGCGCTGGCCAGACTGTAGATACGCTCCAAAATCTGATGAATATTGAGCGGCTTTTTATCCAACAGGTGGCGCGGACCCAGCATCCGATCGACCAGATTTTGCAGCCGATCGGCCTCGCTGATAATGACTTGGGTATACTCCTCGAGATTGTCATCTGGCAGCGCCCGCTCTAGCAGTTGTGCCGCCCCCCGAAGCCCCCCCAGCGGATTCTTGATTTCATGCGCAAGACCTCGGAGCAAGCCTCGCGTCGCCTCCTGCTGCGCCCGTGAATCTTCCTCTCTGCCGATTCGAATTAATCGGTCTCGCGGTAAAATTTCCACCAGCAGGCAGCCATTATGCTCACCCACCAACGGCGTGACGCTATAGTCCGCCGCAATCTCTTTGCCATGAAACAGGTGTAGAAGCGCTTCACGCCGGGTAAACGAGTGCCCCGTTGCCAAGACATCGCTCAGCACGTCGTAAAACTCCGAGTGATCACGAATCAACGTGACGATACTTTCACCCACGATCCGCTTGGCACTAACTTCGAACAGCATTTCGCCAGCCGGATTGAGGTAGCTCAAACAGCGATCACGGTCGAGCATCAGTACTGCTCCCGACAGATTATCCAGTAACTGCTTATAAAGGTTTTGCACGCTAAACTCTCTCGACACCGACGATGATCAGAAACTCTTAACTAGGCTCTGCAATAAACAAACCAGTTGTGAAACATCTGAAAAGCCCCCCTTAAACAGGTATTCCCTGCTTCAACCATAGCGCCATCAAACCTAGAGCGCACCATTTTAGTGCGAGACGACTTGACGCACCAAACCAATGCGCCACCACCCGCCATCGGTAACAATACAAGAGCTATTTCAGCCGACCGCCAAGGATGACGAAAGCGATGCGCTTTTCTTCCAAATCCAGAAGCGCAATTTATGGCCAAAAAAAAACCGCCCGAAGGCGGCTTTTCAGTAGCGTTTGAAATTACACGCTGTAGTAAAGCTCGAACTCAACCGGGTGCGTAGTCATGTTGACCCGCTCGATTTCCTGGTTCTTCAGGGTGATGTAAGCGTCGATAGTATCGTCGCTGAATACGCCACCGGCAGTCAGGAATTCACGGTCTTCATCCAATGCAGCCAGCGCTTCTTCGAAGCTAGAAGCCACGGTTGGGATCATCAAGGCTTCTTCAGCAGGCAGGTCGTATAGATCCTTGTCCGCAGCATCGCCAGGGTGGATCTTGTTCTTGATGCCGTCCAGCGCGCCCATCATCAGTGCAGCGAAGCACAGGTAAGGGTTGGCAGAGGGATCAGGGAAACGGAACTCTACGCGACGCGCCTTGGGGTTAGTCACGTACGGGATCCGGATAGAAGCAGAACGGTTACGGGCTGAGTAAGCCAGCATAACAGGCGCTTCGAAGCCCGGAACCAGACGCTTGTAGGCGTTGGTCGAAGCGTTGGCGAAGGCGTTGATCGCTTTGGCGTGCTTGATAACACCACCGATGGCGAACAATGCCATTTCGCTCAAACCACCGTACAGATCGCCAGAGAACTGGTTCTGACCATCTTTAGAGATAGACATGTGAACGTGCATGCCAGAACCGTTATCGCCAACCAGAGGCTTAGGCATAAAGGTCGCGGTCTTGCCGTAAGCGTGCGCTACGTTGTGGACACAGTACTTAAGAATCTGAACTTCGTCAGCCTTCTTAACCAGGGTGTTAGCACCAACGCCGATCTCACACTGACCAGCAGTACCCACTTCGTGGTGGTGTACTTCGATCTCAAGACCCATGGCAGACATCGCGTCGCACATTGCAGCACGCAGGTCATGCAGGGAATCAACCGGAGGAACGGGGAAGTAACCGCCTTTAACAACAGGACGGTGACCGGTGTTACCGCCTTCAAACTCACGGTTAGAAGACCACGCGGCCTCTTCGGAGCTGATGTTGTAGCTGGCACCAGAGATGTCGATATTCCACTTAACATCGTCAAATACGAAGAACTCAGGCTCAGGACCGAACAGAGCAGAATCACCGATACCGGTAGACTTCAAGTACTCCTGACAGCGCGCAGCGATTGAACGTGGATCACGCTCGTAACCTTGGCCAGTGGTCGGCTCAACGATGTTGCAACGGATGATAACCGTGGCATCTTCGGTGAACGGATCAATACGAGTAGCTTCGTCATCCGGCAATAGGATCATGTCAGACTCGTTGATACCCTTCCATCCAGCGATAGAAGAGCCGTCAAACATTTTGCCCTCTTCGAAGAAATCTTCATTAACTTCGCTAGCAGGAATGGTTACGTGCTGCTCTTTACCCTTGGTGTCGGTAAAGCGCATATCAGCCCAACGGGCCTCACTCTCTTGGATCAGCTTCAGAGTCTTCTCTGACATATGATTTCTCCGATTTAACGTTCTGCACAATAACTGTGCTCTGGATAATCTTGCAATCGAACAAACTCCGATCACAGCAAAATTCTGGCAACAATGCTTGGCCATTGACTAGGCAAATGCCGTGCCAATACACAAAGATCCGCTACAGCCTTAATATTTCAGGGGATGCTGCTGTCTTAGCGCTTCAGGATTGCACTAAATTGGTGCGCAAAAAACCACTAGTGTTGTTTTTTGGTGCAATGTGGCGACCTGCAATCATAGTGGCTTCAAATATCAATTCAAGAGAATGATTAAGTTTTTACCGCCCCAGCAGCCCGCTTATGGTCCAATCAGGCGTTGATGCAACAAAACAGCAGTGGCAACAGAGAGCAGATTTCAAGCTTATAGGTGCCCTTTTAGTGCTCTACAACAGCGCTGGAATACCCGGTAGTTGGCCGACAACGGCCAATGACACCACGCAGATCGCTAACGCACTCAGCGGGATAATAACCCGATCCGAAAGCGGCAGGCGCTGGCCGCGTTCTTTGTCACCAATCATGCCCATATTGTCCAACACCATGGTCAAGGCCCAGCCAAATACCGGGTTGACCAGCGCGCTGGAGAAGATAACGATGCCCGCGCTTTGTGAACCTTTTGCATCCTTAACCATCTGCATTCCGGCTTCTAACAGGGGGAGGAAAACACCGACCAATAGCGCCACCCGCAGGACCGGCTCCCACATCGCCAGATCCATTGGGTAGCCGATGATGCCAGCGAGTACGCAAAGTATGCCGGTTAAAATGGCTCCTCCTGGAATCGGTCGTTTGGCGATGGCTGCCGGGATCATATAGGTACCCCACGATGAGGCAAGGTTGCCGCCTCCTAGGCCTGCTCCCACCACCTGGCGAATCGATGCCACAGTCATGGTGTCATCTACATCCATGAGTACGCCTTTGGCTTGTTTCGGGTAGTTCAGTTCTTGGAAGACGCGGTGGCCTAAGAAATCAGGCGACCACATTGCCACGGCCAGGATGGCAAAAGGAATCACGGCGATGTAGTGGCTCAGATCGGGCCAACCCAGCTGCCAGCCGGTGTTTTCACCCCACCAGTAAAACGGGCTGAGATGAGGCAGGCCCGGCTCGGTAACGAACTCAAACGGTGCGCCCATGATAAAGGCGATGATGCCAGCGATTAACGAAGCCAGCGGTATCGCCAACCAACGCATTTTAACTCGCGCCAGATAAGCGTAGATAAAGATCGCTGCCAAAATCACCACAAAAGAGACCGAGCTTCTGCCCACGCTATCGGCCCAGCTCTCCAGCTTGCCGATCTGGCTGATCACCCCGACTGCGCCCAGATAGATCAACAAGCCGCCACGGACCCCGTCGCCAGTGAGTTTGACCAGCTTCGAACCGCCTTTACTAAAGCTCAGCAGCAGACCAAAAACACCGACCATAATGCCCAGCGCCAACGGGTGTCCTCCAGCCGCCGCGATCAGCGGGATTAACGGGATCATCGGCCCATGGGTGCCCGCCAAGTTGGCATTGGGGTTAAGAATGGCGGAGAACAGCACCACGAATAACAACCCCGCAATCAGCAGTTCAAAACGTACATTCTCGGCGACAAAATCCGCCGATAAGCCAAATTGAGTCGCGAAGGCAGCCACCATGGCGGTGACCATGACCACCTTGCCGATGGTGGCGGCGATGGCCGGAACCCAGTCTTCGAGCTCTATTCTAAAATCACGGTAGGGTAGGTTTATCCCCCAGCGTTTGAATTTCATAATCGATAATTCGTGCTCAAGGTATTGATCACGATTTTCAAATTCGGTGGCCGGTTTATGGAGCTGACGATAGCTTGAACTGCTTGAATCAGCCATAGGTCTCTCGTTGCTGTAATCTGTTGTCGATACTGGAATGAAACGTTAGCTAAAGCGGCTTATTAGTCGATGACATTGACGACGGCGTTATCACCTAAATTATCCAGCTTGTTAAGCACTTGTTCGGGCGTGGTTTCAGCCGGCAGGTGCAGTGTGATGTCTGCCGACAATAAGCTGCCGCCAATCTCAATAACCGAGATGCGGTTGCATTTCATATCGGTAATGATGACGCCGAGCGATAATAGCCGTTCGGTGATTTGGTTGATTAGGCCGAACCTGTCGCGGGCTTCAATGTTGAGTTTAAGCGTGGTTTCATGACTATTGACCGTTCCGCAAGAGGGGCTGAATTGAACGGTGAGATCCGGCAGGGCGCTAAAGAACTGTTGCAGTTGTTGCACGTTTTGTTCGGCTACCGATAGCTTGATCAACGCGGCAAGCTGGCCATCGAGGTTGCTAAATCTGCTGGATAGCCAGAGGCCTTCGAGATCCTGAGTGGCCTGCATACACTGTTTGATCAGCCCGCTACGATCTGTTCCTATCATCGAGACGATAAATTCGGTATTCATAGTCTTATCCCCATCAAATCTGACTGGCTACGTTTTAGTGCTTCGCAAGATATAGCCGCTGATTGTGGCCACGGAGCTTTGATTACGAAACTGCGCAAGAGAATAAGGGCTACCCCTTGGTTAGTCCATGCATACTATAAGGTTATGACTTGTGCAGCGATTGCTGGGTTAAACAGGGAGGGATAAAACAGAAGACGCAAAGGGCTAACGGGCGTAATGACATCTACTTGGATGACGATGATTGTCAGACATTTCTCAGCCTGCTGAGCCACATTTGCGAACGATTCAATGGAATCTACAACGCCTATCAACCAGATGACTACAGCATGAGTCGATAGGGTGTCTATTTTGACCTGCTTTTCTCTAGCGTGAGGAAGCTGATTAAAAAAATGGTGGATTCATAATTCAAGACCAGGCCTCATTTCTGGCAACGTACAAACATGTGACTTCATATATCAATTCAGAGAGAGTGATTAAATTTTTACCCATCTAACTGCTTTTTCTGACTCACTCGGCTTGTAGCTAAGGTATAATGCTCGATTTTTCATCATCAGGCCGTAGCAGGCCAAGCCTGAAATTGTACGCATTTAAGTACAAAATCATAGAACTGAGGCAGAACCCCCT
This sequence comes from Halopseudomonas sp., assembly GCA_036960405.1. GTDB lineage: Bacteria > Pseudomonadota > Gammaproteobacteria > Pseudomonadales > Balneatricaceae > Motiliproteus. The sequence continues at coordinate 25,438 of JBALWS010000011.1, forward strand.
TGTCAATCAAAGAGTTACGTAACATAGCGATCATCGCGCACGTCGACCACGGTAAAACCACTCTGGTCGACAAGCTGTTATCCCAATCTGGAACGTTGGAGCGTCGCGATGAAGGCGCCGAGCGAATCATGGATTCCAACGATCAGGAGCGCGAGCGCGGCATAACTATCCTGGCCAAGAACACCGCTATCGAATGGAACGGTTACCACATCAACATCGTGGACACACCGGGACACGCAGACTTTGGTGGTGAAGTTGAGCGGGTACTGTCGATGGTTGACTGCGTACTGCTGCTGGTTGATGCGGTTGACGGCCCGATGCCGCAAACTCGCTTTGTGACCCAGAAGGCATTCGCTCAGGGCCTCAAGCCGATCGTTGTAATCAACAAAATCGACCGTCCGGGCGCGCGCCCCGACTACGTGATGGACCAGGTATTCGACCTGTTCGACAACCTCGGCGCAACCGACGAGCAACTCGACTTCCCGGTTGTCTATGCCTCAGCGTTAAACGGCATCGCTGGTCTTGATCCAGACGAAATGGCCGACGACATGACGCCGCTGTTTGAAGCGGTCATCAAGCACGTTCAACCCCCTGTGATCGATGCTGTAGGCCCGTTCCAGATGCAAATCTCGGCGCTGGACTACAACAGCTACCTCGGTGTTATCGGTGTTGGCCGGGTTACCCGCGGCAGCATCAAGACCAACGCCCAGGTAAAAGTGATCGATATGCACGGCGAGGTGCGTACTGGCAAGATCCTCAAGATCATGGGCTACATGGGGCTGGAGCGAGTCGACGTTGAAACGGCCGAGGCAGGCAACATCGTCTGCATCACCGGTATCGACAAGCTCAGCATCTCAGACACTCTGTGCTTCCCGGACAACGTCGATGCACTACCCCCATTGAGCGTCGACGAGCCGACCGTATCGATGACCTTCCAGGTCAACAACTCCCCGTTTGCAGGCCAAGACGGCAAGTTCGTCACCTCGCGCAACATCAAAGAGCGGCTCGACCGCGAACTGATCCACAACGTCGCACTGCGCGTTGAAGAGGGCGAGTCACCAGAGAAGTTCAAGGTATCGGGTCGCGGTGAATTGCACTTGTCGGTACTGATCGAAACCATGCGCCGCGAAGGCTTCGAGATGGGTGTATCACGCCCTGAAGTTATCCAGAAAGAGGTCGATGGCGAGATTCAAGAGCCTTACGAAGAGGTGATGATCGACGTCGAAGAGCAGCATCAGGGCTCGATCATCGAAGAACTTGGCAAGCGCAAAGGCGACATGATCAACATGGAAGTCGATGGTAAGGGTCGGATACGCCTGACCTTCGTTATCCCATCACGCGGTATGATCGGTTTCCGCAGCCTGTTCCTGACCATGACCTCCGGCACGGGCATCATGACCTCGATCTTTGATCATTACGGCCCAGTCAAAACTGGAGAAGTCGTTTCTCGTACCAGTGGCGTACTGGTCTCAATGGTCACCGGCAAGGCCCTAGCCTACTCACTGTGGATGTTACAGGCACGCGGCCGTCTCTGCATCGATCCTAACATCGATGTTTATGAAGGCATGATACTGGGCATTCATAGCCGCTCAAACGATCTGGCGGTCAACCCGATCAAAGGCAAGCAACTGACCAACGTTCGTGCTTCGGGTACTGACGAAAACATCGTGATGACGCCGCCGGTTCGGTTCACGCTGGAACAGGCATTGGACTTTATCGAGGACGACGAATTGGTCGAGGTCACGCCCAACTTTATCCGTCTGCGTAAGAAGTTCCTCAAGGAGCACGAACGCAAGCGTGCAGCACGTGGTGGTTAATAGCCCCCTGCACAGCTAGCACTCTCACCTAGCACTACGCCAAGCCCCGCACCAGCGGGGCTTTTTATTTAGCACGCACAACCAAAACCAACCTCACTCTCTCCCCATCCAATCTAATACTGGGTTAAACATAATCTTCCTAATATAATCACCCTTCAAAGCCATATAAAAAACATGGATTAACAGAATCATGAAGGGATTAAAGCTATTTCTACCGCTGTTGCTGCTTTGGTTGTCAGGCTGTGCCAATACGATAGAAACGGCTGAACAAAAGCCTCCGCAATATTGGCCAGAGCCACCCGCCCTACCCCGTTTTGTCCATGAATTCACGTTACGTAACAGCCTCGATATTCATCGCTACTCTGAAGATGAGACCATACTCAAGCTGCTCAACGGCAAAGACCCCGATGGTTACCGGCTTTTCAAGCCTTTCGCCCTGGCTGCGCAGCAGGGTCGTATCTATATTTCCGATACCGCCATCAACTTGATCCATGTCTTCGATGTTCCCCGACGTCGTTATTTCAGAATGGGTTACCGACTTGAAGGCCAACTCAAAGACCCTAGGGGAATCACCCTAGACGAACTAGGTCGAGTCTATGTGGTGGATAGCGGTAGCCGCCGAATCGTCAAATACGATGCAGCAGGATTGTTCATCAGTGCGATCGAGTTAGAAGAGGATGTCAGCAAACCCACCGGCATCGCCGTCTCCGCCGATGGGCAACAGATCTATCTGGTGGATACCGGAGGGGTAGACAGCGATGCTCATCGCATCATCCAATACAGTGCCGATGGCCGCCGCTTAGCCGTTATCGGCACTCGAGGCAGCGAACCCGGTCAGTTCAATCTTCCGGTTGATGTCGCCCTCGATGGCAACGGTCTGCTCTATGTTCTCGATGCGGGCAACTTTCGCGTTCAAGTGTTTGACCAAGGGCGGTTCGTGCGATCTTGGGGCAAGGTTGGCAATGGCTTAGGTCGCCTAGCCCGGCCTCGCTCAATCGAAACAGATGGAGATGGCAATATCTATATCAGCGATTCTCAGTTCACCAATGTTCAGATATTCAACCCACGAGGCCAACTGTTACTGCCGATTGGCAAACAGGCTTTTGACGATATCGACGGTCACCTGACCTTGATAGCCGGAATCACGGTCGATGAAACCGGCCGCCTATACGTCATCGACCAAAAACAGCGTAAGGTTGAGATATATCGGCCGATCCATAGCCGTGAGGGAGCCAGAATACTCGAACGGTATTCACAGCCCAACAGCAAAAAACTGTAGCCATGAGGCAATTATTTATTGTGGCAAGTCTGACACACGGCACTGGCATTATTGGACACCCGCAGGAAGGTCGGATTGAATTGAGATCCCGATCCTAGCGACTCCACCCCATGCGGATCATGGCACGAGGCGCATTCGACCTCTGGCCCTTCACCGGTATCGTAGAAACGGATCTCATCCTTATCGGCTCGCTCATCACCATCGTTATCGTAATACCGCAAACCCGGTGAAGACGCCGCAGGATCGTTAAAATCGTCTCCGACGCGATTTACCGGCAGCAGAATCCCGATCGGATGGTCATTGGTCAAGTCGGTGCCTAGCGCAAAAGCGGTGAAATCAGTAGCGGTAGCCCCCGCTTCAGTACCAGGAGCATGGCAGGTCAAACACTCGGTTTTGTTTAAGCCCATATGCACCCCCACATCCGCACCTGAAGGGTTACTCCAGCCATTCAAAAAATCATTGTTCTGACTTGTCTCTGACGGCGAATAACGACCACTACCCGGCATATTCAATATAGAGTCCACCGCCAGGGTACCGTCATGGCATGACAGGCAGGTCAGCGAATTAACACCCGGCTGGGTTATCGGGCTAGTGATCGAACTGGTTCGCAGGGTGTCGTAAGTAACGTAAGTGTTATCGTTGAAAGTACGATTCCACAACGGAGCTTCTATCTGAGTGTTGCCGCCATGGGGCGTATGACAATAGACGCATACAGCACCATAATCATTACGGTACGGGTCCATCACCACCGAGCCGCCACCAATGGTGCTCTGGCTCAAGTTATGACGAGTATTGCTGATGCTGCCAAAGTTACTGAATTTAGTAGGCAGATCGCCCGCACTCCATGCCGTTAACGTCAAAGTACTGATGCTTAGCGCACCAATCGCCTTTCGAAACTTAAAAACTGCCATCGTGACTATCTACCTCGCTACTCAAACACCTTAAGGATCCGTATAGGGTTAGGACTGGTATCGAACCATGCTTAGGGTTAACCAGATTTCGTCCTATCAAGGCAGACCAAACAACAACTCAATGAAGGCAGACCATACAACCACGCACCAGCTAAGGCGCACGCCGCAGCAAGGCCGCGCGCCTGTGATTAACGGGTTAAAAACAGCAGAAAAAACTGACACTAACCATCGCTAGCAGGGGACATTACCTTGCGAATCTTAAGGGAATATTAAGAACTCAAAATGGTTCGTTGTTAGCATCGAAAAAAACACCGGACGGCAGAAACCAATAGATACGCTCAGGGTAAAAACAACAAAGGGTCATCAGGCTAGAACGGAGGCCCTTTTAACAACGACTGCAACGATTGAAACTGACGTCCCGCCAGCAACCATCAGGTCGTTGCCTGCGGCATCTTGCATCGTTCCCGATGAGTAGCCGATATGATTCAGCAGATAAGTACCCGGTGGTGGCAGCTGCCCGGCAGCGTAACCACTGACACCATTGAGATACAAGTACGTTGTCGAAGGCCAAAGCTGGCCCACTGACTCGCGATAACAAAACCCAGCTCGCAGCAACCGTTCGCCAGCATCGTTGCGCGTCCAACAGCATCTACTTGGAGAGCTATTTCAAACTCGTTCGATCAGCGCAACTGTTTGATAGCTCAAATCAATGAACTCTTATACTATCGGGATACACGATGGCAGGAGACCCGCTATGCTCACCCTTTTTCCCGAGATCCAGCCTTTCCAACAGCAGCAGCTACCGGTCGATGACCTACACAGTCTGTATCTGGAGGAGAGCGGCAACCCGCAAGGGCAGCCGGTACTGTTCGTTCACGGTGGGCCTGGCGGTGGTACCAGCGACTTCAACCGCCGCTTCTTCGATCCGGAAAAGTACCGCATCATCCTGTTCGACCAGCGCGGCTGCGGCAAGTCGACACCCCACGCAGAACTACGCGATAACACCACCGCCCACCTGCTATCGGATATGGAGTCGATCCGCCAGCACCTAAACATCGATAGCTGGTTGCTGCTCGGTGGTTCCTGGGGCTCAACCCTGAGCCTGCTGTACGCTCAAGCCTATCCCGAGCGGGTCAACGGCCTGATACTTCGCGGAATATTCCTTTGCCGAGAGCAAGATATCCGCTGGTTTTACCAAGAAGGGGCCAACCATATTTTCCCCGATCACTGGCAAATCTACGCCGCTCAAATCCCTCAAGACGAACAACACGACTTTCTCGGCGCTTACCATCGACGCCTGACCTCCGATAACGAGATCGCCCGCATGTCGGCAGCCAAAGCCTGGTCTTGCTGGGAAGCCAGCTGTTCAACGCTCAATCCCTGCGGCTCGCTGGTGAACCACTTCAGCGAACCACACGTTGCCTTGGCGATGGCGCGAATCGAAAGCCACTACTTTATCAACCAGTCGTTTATCGAGCCCAACCAGATTCTCGACAACGTCGATAAGATCCAAAATATCCCAACCATCATCGTCCACGGTCGTTACGATATCGTCTGCCCGGTCAACCAAGCGGTTGCGTTGTACGACCTATTGCCCGAAGCGGAGCTGCACATCGTCCGCGATGCCGGCCATTCGGCACTCGAGCCGGGGATTACCGACAACCTGATCAAAGCCACCAATCACTTTGCCATGCGACTGGCCTAATGTTCTCACCCTACAAGGAAACCCATGCTCGCCCTGATTCAACGCGTTAGCGAAGCCAGTGTCACCATCGACAATCAAATTAACGGCCAGATTGGCCCTGGAATACTATTACTGCTCGGCGTTCAGAAAGGCGATGACCGTACCGCTGCCGATAAGCTGCTCAAAAAAGTGCTGGCCTATCGAATTTTCGCCGATCATGAAGACAAGATGAATTTGAGCCTGACTCAGACCGATGGCGGATTATTGATTGTCTCGCAGTTCACCCTGGCCGCCGATACCCGCAAAGGACTGCGCCCCGGTTTTTCCACCGCCGCCGTGCCCGCGCTAGGCGAAGAGCTTTACGACTATTTTGTCGAGCAGGCCCGCCTGCAGCATGGCCAGGTCGCTACCGGCCAGTTTGGGGCCGACATGCAGGTCGCGCTGGTCAATGACGGTCCGGTGACCTTTATGCTCGAAAGCTAGTAAAGAGCAATCGATTATTAATTTTGATTACCACCAATAAAATTAGAAGAGTCAAAATCTAATTTTGATTAATCAAATAGGAATAAAAAGCCAGTACCAGCTCCAGCACCATTTCCCTGGTGTGCTGGCTTGTGTCACGGTCGGCCTGGCGGCAGGATTTCTGTCCGACCATTACGGCGGCCCCACCATGCTCTACGCCCTGCTATTGGGCATCGCGTTTAATTTTCTACACCAAAACGAGCGCACCCAAGCCGGTATTGAGCTGTCGGTAAAATCGATCCTACGTATCGGCGTCGCGCTGCTGGGCTTCCGCATGTCGATCGACGCCGTGATTGCGCTGGGGTGGCCGCCGATACTGCTGGTGGTCGGCAGCGTTATTGCCACGATCGTATTTGGCGCCTGCTGCGCCCGTTTTGTTCAACGCGATAGCCGTTTTGGTCTATTGACCGGCGGTGCCGTTGCGATCTGTGGCGCCTCGGCAGCACTGGCGATCTCAGCCCTGTCACCCAAGACGCCCGAGCACGAACGCGACACCCTGTTCACCGTCATCGCCGTCACCGCGATGATCACCATCGCGATGGTGATCTACCCCATTTTTGCAGCGGCGATCGGTCTCAGCGAAACCGCCAGCGGCATTTTTTTTGGCGCAACCATCCACGATGTCGCCCAGGTGGTTGGCGCCGGTTACAGCGTTTCAGCCGAATCGGGCGATACCGCCACGGTGATCAAATTGATTCGCGTTGCCATGCTACTGCCGGTGGTACTGACCCTGTCACTACTGATGCGCCAGCAGCAATCGATGACGAACCCAACCGGCGCCGCACTGCCGATCCCCTGGTTCGTGTTTGCTTTCGCGCTGTTTGTCGCCCTCAACAGCAGCGGCTGGCTAGCACCAACGCTGACCGAATCTCTGGTCGAGATATCGCGCATCTGCATCGTCACCGCCGTGGCGGGGTTAGGGATGAAAACCTCGCTGGGAGAGCTGGTCAAAATAGGTCCCAAGCCGGTATTACTGATTGTCGCCGAGACACTGTTTCTGGCCGGATTGATCACTCTGGCGCTGCAGTTTTTGTGATCTAGACACGGGCTAGCCAGATCGTCTTCAACGCTAAAATCCCGTACAATGGCGCGCTTTATAGCTGCTTGGCATGCGTTTCTTTACACCCTCTGATTAGGCCAGACTACCGATGACTATCGAACAAACGCTGCTTGAGCGCAGCGGATCAAAATGTGAACTATGCCCGTCCGATACCAACCTAACCGCTTACGCCGTCCCCCCTGTCAGCGATGACTGCGCCGAGCGTTCGGTGATGGTGTGTGAAACCTGCCGCAGTCAGATCGATACACCCGACAGCATGGACGCCAACCATTGGCGCTGCCTGAGTGAATCGATGTGGAGCCAGCAGCCTGCGGTTCAAGTGATGGCCTATCGGCTGCTTTCACGCTTGTCGAGCGAGCCCTGGGCGCAAGACCAACTGGATATGTTGTATCTCGAAGACGAGGTGAAGGCCTGGGCCGACGCTGACAATAACAGCGACGATGACGATAGCGGTGAACCCACCAAAGACAGCAACGGCGCGGTCCTCGTCGCGGGCGATACGGTAACCTTGATCAAGGATCTGGATGTCAAAGGTGCAGGCTTTACCGCCAAACGTGGCACCGCGGTAAGAGGAATTTCGCTGACCAATAACCCGGAGCAGATCGAAGGTCGGGTCAACGGCGTGCGCATCGTGCTGCTGACCAAGTTTTTGAAGAAATCTAGCTAGCGTTTACAAAGGAAACCGGCCAGCCATGCCGGTTTTCGGTTTTCATCTGTGCGGCCAACGTCTTGATAGACGCTTCAATGTCACCTCTCTTCTACCCCTCCATCGCCTGCGTTTCTCGCTCCAGCGCCTTAACCTGGGCAGGCCGAGACATCACCCGCTCACGGTAAGCGTTTAGGTTCGCCTGTTCGATCGGCTGCTTGAACTTCAGCCCCCAATTGAGGATATGACCGACCAGAATATCAACCGCACCAAAGCTATCGCCCAGCATATAATCGTTGTCACCCAGGCCGCGGCTCAGAACCGCCAACGCTTGCTGAAACTCCCATTCAGCGGTGGCGAATATCGCCGGCACCCGATGCTCTGCGGGCAGAGCAAACTTGTGCTTACCCATGGTCCACAACGGTTGCTCCAGCTCACAGGCGGCAAAGCTGTTCCACTGCTCGTATAGTCCGCGCGCTGCAGTGCCCAGCGCAGGAATCAGCGAACCGTCGCCATATTTATCCGCCAGATAGCTGACAATCGCCGCCGATTCAAACAGCACCAGCCCGTCATCGTCGATCGCCGGCACCTTACCGTTAGGGTTGATCGCCAGAAACGCCGGCGAGCGATTATCGCCTTTGGCAAAATCGATAAGTTGGTAGTCGTAATCGAGCCCGAGCTCTTCCAGCAGCCAAGTGATCCGCAACGAGCGTGAGTTGGGGTAGCCGTAAACTTTGATCATTGTTGTTATCCTTTGGGGCCTGAAGGCGACCTGACAATACGGTTAGGTATGCCAGCATAGCCGCCACCACATTGGCTGACAAGCGGTCGCCATAATCACTTTTCGAGTCTAGGCCATGCCTGCACTGACAAGTAACGGTGCCGAAACACGCTGTAATACAGCACCGGAATCACCACCAAGGTCAGGATTGTGGCGACAAAAATGCCGAAGATAAGACTGATTGCCAGGCCGTTAAAGATCGGGTCATCGAGGATAAAGAGCGCACCGATCATCGCCGCCAGCGCGGTCAACATAATCGGTTTGGCCCGTACCGCCCCCGAACGAATCACCGATTGGTCGAACGCCATCCCCTTGGCTGTTTCCTGATTGATGAAATCAACCAGCAGGATCGAGTTACGGACAATAATCCCTGCCAATGCGATCATCCCAATCATCGAGGTGGCGGTGTACTGCGCCCCCAATAGCCAGTGCCCTGGCATCACCCCAATAATCGTCAGCGGGATCGGCGCCATGATAATTAGCGGTACCCGGTACGAATGAAAATGCGCCACCACCAGCAGATAGATCATTATCATGCCGACCCCGTAGGCGATCCCCATATCGCGGAAAGTTTCGTAGGTGATTTTCCACTCGCCGTCCCACAGCACCGCCACCTCGCTGATTCCCGTGGGCTGGTTGATCAGGTGCTGTGCCACCTCTTCCGGTGCCGCCTTGATGATGTCGTACATGCCGTACAGCGGGCTATCCAGCTCGCCCGCCATATCCGCCACCACCATCACCATTGGCACCATGTTCTTATGGGTGATCGGTTTATCGATCACCCCTTTGCGGATACTGACCAGATCGGACAGCAACACCCGAGCACCATCCGCAGCGGGTAGCTTGAGGTTAAGGATCTGTTCCAGGTCGAGTTTGCTCGCTTCCTCCAATTGCAGCCGGATCGGAACCGGATACTTCTGTCGCGGTAGGTGCAACGCACTGACATCGCTGCCACCGACCGAAGTTTCGATCAGATCAACAATATCGCTGTAGCTGACGCCCAGGCGGCTGGCACGCTGACGATCGATCAGCAACTGCCACTTCTGCTGCGCCGCAGGCAGATAGATATCGATATCGACAATATCCGCCGTTTGCCGAAATAGCTGCTGTAGCGACAGTGCAGCCTGTTCACGAATCGCCTGACTCGGCCCGTACACCTCGGCCACGATCGGCGCCCATACCGGCGGTCCCGGCGGGACTTCGGCAATTTTAATATTGGCACCGTACGGCTGCGCCAATCGCTGCAGCTCGGCGCGTACCGACCGGGCAATGCTATGGCTGTCACGATCCCGTTCGGATTTATGCACCAGATTGACCTGAATATCACCCAGCTCGGCGCTGCTGCGCATATAGTAGTGGCGCACTAGGCCGTTGAAGTTGATCGGCGCCGAGGTGCCCGCATAGAGTTGCATATCAGAGACTTCCGCCACCTGCTGAAGACTCTGAGCCAGCTCGGTCAGCAGCCGCTGAGTGGTCTCGATCGGCGTCCCCTCGGGCATATCGACCATCACCTGGAACTCAGATTTATTGTCCAGCGGCAGCATCTTCAGCACCACGTTCTGCGATAGCGGCAGCGCCACAGCCCCAGCAATCAATAACATTATGCCCGCCCACAGCCCCCACTGGGCTCGGCCTGAATGCAGCAGCGGGCCGATCAAAGCTTGAAACAATCGGTCCAAACGGGGGGTGTGCGGTGATTGCCGCGCAGGCTCAGCATCACCCACTTGGGCCTTGAGCAATTTGCCACTGAGCCAGGGTGTGATCATGAATGCCACCAACAGTGAGATCAGCATCCCCATGCTGGCGTTGATCGGGATTGGTCCCATATAGGGCCCCATCAAACCGCTGACAAACGCCATCGGCAGTAACGCCGCGATCACGGTAAAGGTGGCCAGAATGGTCGGACCACCGACCTCATCGACCGCCAGCGGGATCAACTCAGAGAGTTTCTTAACCCCTTGCTGCATATGCCGATGGATATTTTCCACCACCACAATCGCATCATCGACCAGTATCCCGATCGAAAAGATCAACGCGAACAGCGACACCCGGTTGAGGGTGAAGCCGTAAACCCAAGATGCGAACAGCGTCACCGCCAGCGTGATGGCGATCGCCATGCCGACAATCAACGCCTCACGCCAGCCCATGGTCAGCAGCACCAGCAGCACCACCGCCAGGGTCGCAAACACCAGTTTGGCGATCAAGGTGTTGGATTTCTCGGCCGCGGTATCGCCGTAGTTGCGACTGATGCTGAACTCGACATCATCGGGAATCAGGATATTCTCGACCGCCGCGAGCCGCGCCTTAACCGCATCGGCGATATCGACCGCGTTCATTCCTGGCTGCTTTGCCACCGCGATAGTCACGGCGGGATAGAGCGACTGCTTATCGTGATGCCAGGCGATCTGGGTCGGGATCTCGCCGCCGAGAGTCAGCGTGGCAACATCTTCGAGATACACCACGGAACCCTGATGGACACCCACCACCAACTGCCTGAGCTGGTCCAGTTCACTCAGAAAGCTGCCTGCCTGAATCTGAATCTCTTGGTTATCCTGCACTAACGGCACCGATGCCGAGGTGACATTGCTGTCGCCCAGCATGTTGCGGATATCGCTATAGCTGATACCAAAACCGTTCATTCGCAGCGGGTCGAGGCGCACGCTGGCAGTCAGCCGGTTCTCTCCCAGGGTATAGATATCGCGGGTTCCGGGGATACGCTTCAACTCGGTTTCGAGTCCGTGCGCGACCTGTGTCAAATCCTGGTGCGAGCGTTGCGGATTCTTCGACCACAGGGTGATGCCGACGATCGGTACATCATCGATGCCACGCGGCTTGATAATCGGCTGGCCAACGCCTGCGATCGACGGCATCCGATCAAGGTTGGAATAGATCTGGTTGTAGAGGCTGACGATGGCGTCGTTGCGGGTCTTACCCACCTCGAAGATGACGATAATCATCGCGCCGTTGGGCATCGAAAAGGAGTACAACGTGTCGATCCCTTTGATCTGCGAGATCACCTGCTCGGCCGGAGTCGTCACCAGATTCTCGACCTCCTCGGGTGTCGCCCCGACAAACGGAATGTAGACATCGGCGAAGGTCACATCGATCTGCGGCTCCTCCTCTTTGGGCGTCACCAGTACCGCAAAAACGCCCAGCAGCACCCCGAGAATCGCCAACAAAGGTGTCAGCGCCGAGTTCTGAAAGGTGGCCGCTATCCGTCCTGAGATCCCCATCGTCTCAGCCTCCGCTTTTGATAGCGTAGGCGGAACGTGCGATTCGATCGCCGGACTTGAGTCCAGCCAGAATCTCGACCTGATCACCCGAACGCCGCCCAGTACGCACCTGAGTTAGCACCCACTGTCCCTCAAACTGCCGGTATACCGCGCTCAGCGCGTTAGGGTGCAGCAGCGCAGAGCGAGGCACCTGGATCAGCGGCCGCTCACCGGCAGCAAAGGCTAGCTTTACCAACATCCCAGGGCTCAACTTGGCATCGAGATTATCGAGCTGAACTCTTAGCTTGAAGGCGTGGCTTTGCGGATCGGCGAAGCGAAAGCGCACCGCATCACGCGAACGCAGCTGGCGACCATCGGCCAACGTAACAATAAATTCGGTCTGTTCGGCTATCCGATCCAGATAGCGCTGCGGAATATCAGCGACCGCCCGCATCTGCGCCAACGAGTAGCCCGAATAGAGTTTCTGTCCTGGCGTCACCGTCTCACCCAGCTCAACGTGCCGCGCCGTTACCACCCCATCGTAGGGCGCCTTGACCACAGTGTAACCTTGCGCTTCCTTGGCTCGAATCAAATTAGCGTTGGCCGTTTTGACCGCACTGCGACTACTACTGGCAGCGGTGTTGGCCTGGTCTAACTGCCCCTGCGCCACTGCACCGGTCTGAAACAACGACTGTAACCGCTGCAGATTCAGCTGCGCCTCGATATCAGTCGCTTTAGCGCGGCTCAGCTCGGCAATCGTCGCATCCACCGCCGCCGACTGCTCCCGCCTAGTGATTTCCAACAGCGTCGCCCCGGCCGGCACAAAGTCGTTGATATCGTAATGCAGTGCAACGATCCTGCCACTGGTCTGGGCCGACATGGTCGCGGCATTAACCGCTTCGATGGTGGCATCGAGTTCCAGCATCCGCTGCTGCTGCACCACTTCGATGGTGATCAGCTCGTCGTCGGCGACCACCAAGGCACTGGCGGTTCCAATCAAAACAGATAACAGCATCACCCTAAACAAGCCAACACGCCGAAACATAGTTCGAATCCTTTCTCAACAAATGACGCCCAGGCACAGCATCTGAACAGTGCTGCATCCGCTCGGGTTATAGATCGCGTTCGGACAAGCGGCTGGAGAGCTCACACATCGAATTTAACAACACCAGCAGCTGCGGATCGCTCAGACGATAAAAGATGGTTTGCGATTGACGCCGCGTCTCGACCACTCCCGCCTTGCGCAATACCGCTAGGTGCTGCGATAAAGCCGACTGCGATAACGGGATGCCGACATTCAGGTCCCCCACCGAACACTCGCCTTGAGATAACTGACACAACACCATCAACCGGTAACGGTTAGACAGCTGGCGTAAAAAACGTTGAGCCTGTTCGGCCCGCAGTGCCAGCTCCTGAGGTTCAAACTGCATGACTCACCCGCTTTTTCAGAGGATTCAAAAGATAAAATATAATATTTTAATTTAGATTTGTCTACTTTAGCAAAATCATAATAAAATACCTCTTCGTAACCTCCAGACCAAGGACCTCCTGAATGTTGCTATCCATCGCCGAACTGGCCGCACAAGCTGCTTCCTCCATCCGTACACTCTGCGCCGACAGCGCCCATAAGGAGTGCGGTCAGCACCCCGATGCGCTGATTATCGACGTACGTGAACCGCTTGAGTGCCAACAAAACCCTATTCAGGGCTCGATCAACATCCCCCGCGGCATCTTGGAAGCAGCGCTTCCGCTTCAGGTGCAGGACCCGCACCACCCCATTTACCTCCACTGTGCTTCCGGAATGCGCGCCACCCTGGCCGCAGAGCAACTCACCAGGCAGGGCTATACCCGCGTTAGCGTGATCCATGCACCACTTGACGCGATTAACAAAGCCCGGAGTGAAGACCGATGAGCGCACCGCACACCACCCCAGACAAGCGCAGCTCGATACTGCAGATCGACTACTACACCGATCTGCTCTGTATCTGGGCATGGATAGCGCAACGGCGTAACGATGAGATGAAGCAGCAATGGGGTGAGCGAGTACAACTCCAGCATCACTTTACCGATATCTTCGGCGATGCCGCCGGCCGAATGGCGCAGCAATGGCAGGATAGGGGCGGCTACGCCGGTTTTGCCGAACACGTTCAGCATGCTGCTGCGCCTTACGACAGCGCACCGGTCAACCCAGACGTCTGGCACAAGGTACGCCCAACCAGTTCATTCCCCGCCCACTTGCTACTCAAGGCCGCCGAGATCCGTAGCGGTGGCAAGCAAGCAGAAAGCTTAGCGCTGACGTTGCGACAACGGTTTTTTGTCGATGCGATAGATATCAGCCAGTGGAGCGAGTTGATGACCATTGCCAAAACATGCGGGCTCGACGATCAAGCCCTACAGCAAGAGGTCGACAGCGGTCGAGCCGCCGCCGCGCTGATGGCCGACTATCAAAAAGCACGCCAACAACAGGTCAAGGGCAGCCCATCCTGGGTGATGAACGACGGCCGTCAGATACTCTACGGCAACGTCGGCTACCGCGTACTCAGCGCCAATATCGAAGAGTTACTGCATCAACCCGAAGTCGAAGCCTGTTGGTGCTAGCGTTTAACATGCTAGGAGAAAGCATACCGATGCCATAAGGCGTCGGAATCAACCGTCCAGCAGCACTATTTCGCCGGCAAGGTTTGGCAGTAGGCCAACAGGTCGACTTGATCTTGAATGCTCAGCATTCCCAGCGCCACCATCGGCGAGCCAGGCTGACCGTTGCGGATCTTATGCAGCGTTTCCCACGGATTAGCCTGGGCGACAGTGCCAATAAATTCAGCCTTGGGTGCCTGCTTAAAATTAAGCTGTTTACCATCGTAGCCGTGACAGGTTGCGCAAATATTTTGATAGAACGGTGCACCCTGCTGAGGATCACCATGCACTTTATTGGTCGCCCGGTCGATATACTGGTCCATATCGAGCTGTCCCCGACTGACAAACAACGCCAACTCCTTTAGCGCCTGCTCGGGCAGCATCGCTTCGGTATAGCCATGCGTGTCATCACGTACGATCTGAGTAATAGATTCAATCGACTGGCCGACTTGATCACGCAACCCTTCGATACCGGTGTAATGGCTACCTCCACCGTAGGCGCCGCTGGCTCCTTTGTAGTCCCAACCATGACATTCCTTACAACGCCACGTGGTGCCACCGGTCTTCTTGCCATCTACCGGGTAGCTAGGGTGCGTCTGATAGCCACGAGTATCGATATACAGCATCCGAGCCCAGTTATCATAAAGCTTGCCACCTTGAGTCAGCTTCCAACTTTCACTACGCTGCTGACCCTCCGTGTCGTCCGCCATAGCCAGTTGAAATGCACCCACCCATAACACTGAAACTAACGCGGCTGAAAAGCCCCCTGCCGGTAACCACTTCATTTAATTCTCCTTTAATGGACTAAAACACCACAAGCAGGCCTTATATGCGACCGCTCTAAACCAGCTAGAGTATACGCACAAAATATGTGGTTAAAATCAATATTGATAAAAGGTCAATAAATAAAAGGATAAGCCGAAGAGAGTGATTCTTGAAGAAAAGGTCAACTAAGGATGAGCCAAGCGAATAGCTCAGAATCGTCCATGACAACAAGAGATAGATTTGAAAGCGGCTACAGCCAACCTTTACGTTTGAAATAGGCGTAAGGCGCCATACCCGCCAGCACCATCAGCCCTAACGCCCCGGGGTAGCCGAGCTTCCACTGCAGCTCGGGCATAAACGCAAAGTTCATCCCGTAGATACTGGCCACCAAGGTGGGCGGCAGAAACACCACCGCGGCAATCGAGAAGATTTTGATGATCTGATTTTGCTTGATATTGATGAAGCCCTGGGTCGAGTCCATCAGGAAGTTAATTTTATCGAACAGGAAGGTGTTGTGAGACATCAGCGTATCGACATCGCGCATCACCACCCGACACTCCTCTTGCAACTCGGGTTGCTGACGCAGATGGCGCATCAAAAAAGCGACCGAACGCTTGGTATCCATCAAACACAAACGGATCTTGCCGTTGCTGTCTTCGAGCTTAGCCAGCTGGTCGATCGCATCGTCCAGCGCCGAGTCCTTCTCCTCCAACACCGAAAAGCTGACCGCCTCGAGTCGGGTATGGATATCCTCAAGCTGATCCGCCAGGTTTTCGACTTTCTGGTCGAACAGCGACACCATCAGCTCGGCGGGCGAGTTGACCTCGATCTGTCCGGCACGGGTGCGCAAACGCAGCAAGCGGAAATCGGCCAGATCCCCCTCGCGGACCGATATCAACCGTTCGGGCTGAAGGATAAAGGCGGTAGTGACGGTCTGGTGACGCCCTTCGATCTGGGCCAAAAACAGCGAGTGGATATGCAGCCCGCTGTGATCGGTGAAGTAGCGTGCCGAGGCTTCGATCTCCTCGACATCATCGGATTCGGGCAGTTCAGCCCGGAGGAAGTCTTCCAGCAGATCGCGCTCCTCTTCGCTAGGCTCGTGCGCGTCGATCCAGGCCCCCTCTTTCAAACGGGGCTTATCTTCGCCTTCTGCGGCAGACTGCTCGGCCAAACGGCCATTAACGATCCCAAAAACGCGCAGCATGAACGCTCTCCTAGAAAATCTCGGACGGACTTAAATCCAACCCTTCGATCTCGATGCCACCGGGAGCCGTCGGCAAGCGGTTGAACAGTTCTTCATCCTTGCCTTTTTGAATCACAATTTCGACTCGGCGATTCTCAGCTCGATTCTCTGACGAATTATTCGGTACGAGTGGCCGGGTATCGGCAAAGCCTGCGACCTGATAACGCGACTGGTCGATACGCGGGTCGGCGAACAGTTCCTGCGCTACCGATAGCGCACGAGCCGAAGACAGTGCCCAGTTGGACTGGAACTCTGCGGTTGAGATCGGGATATTATCCGAGTGCCCTTCAACGGCGACCGTGCCCTTGATATCGAGCAGCACATCTCGAATTTTGGAGATAATCGGCACAAATTCGGAGTTCAGCTCCGCCGCACCGGAGACGAAGGAGCCTTTCTCACGTACGCGGATGATCACCTTACCTTCGCGGGTTTCGACATCGACGCTACCCTGACCGATCTCCTCCTGCAGCGCCATCGCCATCGTTAGCGCATCCTGTTCGGCCATCGATTGACTATCCGACGCCTCCTGCTGCATCTGCCGCAACAGTTCTTGCGCCTGGCCGGCGTCCATATCCAGGAATTCCGCCTTGCCTTCTTGATGCCGCACATCGAGGCTGCGCTTATCGGTATCGGTCGAGAATTGGCGCACCTCGTTCAGCGGCGTGGGCTCAGGACGGCCGGGGCTGAACTCTTGGGCGATGATACTGGTACCCTTGGGGATGTCTCGCGCCTTGATCTGATTCTGCACCCCGAACGCTTCGCGCATCGAACCGGCAAGCTGCTTAAACTTAAGCACGTCCATCTCCGAAAACGACAGCAGCAGTACGAAGAAGCACATCAAAAGCGACATCAAGTCGGCAAAGGTCGCCATCCAGGCCGGCGAACCGGGGGGGGGACATTTACATTTCTGTTCTTCGTCGCTCATGTTATTTCAACTGACTCACGCAAGGGTTGAACAGCGCAGCCAAGGCTACGCTTCCGCCTCGGAACCACCACGTTTGCCTTCGGCCAGGTAGTTTTTCAGCATGGTTTCGATGACTCGCGGATTCTGGCCAGCCTGGATCGACAACAAACCATCGATAATCAAGGCTTTATTGGTCGCCTCTTCGTCTCGACGAATGGCCAGTTTGTCGGCAACAGGGCCGGCAAACATGTTGGCGATCATCGCACCATAAAGAGTGGTTAACAGTGCGACCGCCATCGCCGGTCCGATCGATTTGGGATCGTCCATGTTGGCCAACATCTGTACCAGGCCAACCAACGTACCGATCATGCCCATCGCCGGTGCCACATCGGCCATCGCTTTAAACAAGCCAACCCCGATATCATGACGCGCTTCGGCCTGGTTCTTATCTTTATTCAATAGCATTTTGACCACTTCAGGATCGTGGCCATCGACCAGCAGCTGAATTCCGCGCTGCATAAAATCGTTGCTGACCTCTTTCTCTTCCAGTGACAACAAACCACCTTTACGCGCCGCGTCGGCTAACTCAACCGTTTCGGCAATCAGCTCGTCGGGCGAACTAGACTTGAACACAAAGGCTTTACCTGCCGATTTTCCAGCACCGATAAATTGAGCCAGAGTGTATTTCATCAGCACGACCAAAATCGTACCGCCCACTACGATCAGCATCGAAGGTGGGTTGACGAACATACCCGCGCTGCCGCCGAGAATGATGGCGGAGATGATGATACCGAAGGAGCCGACCAGGCCCACCAGCGTTGCGATATCCACCCTATTCCTCCCGTCATGCCGGCTTCGACGCACAAAGCCACTGTTTTTGCGTCTATTTATCGATCAAACGACAGCAGATCATAACAAAAAACCATCGAGTTTAACTGCCTGTCTCGATACAAATCGAAAGCTAGGCCCTTCTCTCGCTACTCGTAGCTGGATTGACCACCCAAGGTCGCTCAGGTAGTGTTACCGCTTTCGCTCTCCACCAGTCCAGATGGCCCGCTCATGCCCCGCAAGCAGCAAATTTCCGACTTTGAAACCAGCCTCGCTGAACTCGAATCTCTCGTCAACAAGATGGAACAGGGAGACTTGTCTTTGGAGGCCTCGCTGCAGGCTTTTGAACAGGGCATTCTCCTGACCCGTGACTGCCAGCAAAAGCTCAATCAGGCGGAGCAGAAAGTGCAGGTTCTGATCGAGCAAAACGGTGCAATCGAAGCGATTGACTTCGAAACTGGCGAGCCGCTGGACGACTGATTATCTATGGATCTACAACTGCGTATCCAACCGCTGTGCCAGCGGGTCGACGGCCAATTAGCCCAACACTTCGATAGCCTTCAATCCCAACCCAATCCACCCCAGCGATTACTGGAGGCGATGCGCTATGGCCTGTTCAACGGCGGTAAGCGACTACGCCCCGTTTTAGCTTACGCTAGCTGCTTGGCCATGGGAGGCGAGCTCGGCCGAGCCGACACAGCAGCCGCAGCGCTGGAGTGTATCCACGCCTACTCGTTGATCCACGATGACCTGCCAGCGATGGACGACGATACATTGCGCCGTGGCAAGCCCACCTGCCATATCGCCTTTGACGAAGCCAGCGCCATCCTGGCAGGCGATGCGCTGCAATCGTTAGCCTTCGACCTGTTAAGTACCGCCAGCTCACTGGAGCCAGCAACCCAGCTGCAGATGGTTCAAATTCTGGCTCAAGCCAGCGGCGATCGAGGCATGGTCGCAGGACAAGCCTTTGATATTGCCGCCGAAGGGCAGCAGCAAAGCCTGGCCCAACTCGAACAGATGCACCGCTGCAAAACCGGGGCACTGATCAGCGCGTCGGTCAAACTCGGTGCGCTGTCTTCGGGCCGTTGCGACGACAACAGCCTAGCGATACTGAGCCAATACGCTGCGGCGATCGGCCTGGCGTTTCAAGTTCAAGACGATATTCTCGATATCGAAAGCGACACCCAGACGCTGGGCAAAACCCAGGGCGCCGATCTGGCCCGCGAGAAGTCGACCTATCCGGCACTGCTGGGACTCGACGGCGCCAAACTCAAAGCCCGCGAGCTGCACCAACAGGCGCTGGATGCGCTGCAGCAGATGCCCCAACAGCGGCCACAAGATACCGAACTGCTGCGCCAGATTGCTGACTACATCATCGCCCGCGATCACTGATTGCCGGCCGACAGGTCTACACTGAACCCGATGCATAGCTCGCTACCTACGACTCGACCGGCAACGCCATTATTAGATCAGATCAATGATCCCACCGCGCTTCGCCAACTCGACCCAAGCCAACTGGCCGAACTGGCCGAACAACTTCGTGCGTTTCTGCTGTACAGCGTGGCGCAAAGCGGTGGCCACTTCGGCGCAGGACTCGGGGTGGTCGAACTCACCGTAGCACTGCACTATGTGTTTGAAACGCCCCTCGACAGCTTAATTTGGGATGTTGGCCACCAGAGCTATCCGCACAAGCTGCTGACCGGTCGGCGTGATTCACTGCTCAAGATTCGCCAAGCCGATGGGCCGGCTCCGTTTCCCAAGCGCGACGAGAGCCCTTACGATTGTTTTGGCACAGGTCATTCCAGCACCTCAATCAGCGCGGCACTAGGCATCGCCCTGGCCCATAAGATCAAGGTCGAGCCCTATCGCGCCGTTGCGGTAATCGGTGATGGTGCGATGACCGGCGGGATGGCGTTCGAAGCGCTTAACCATGCCGCGCATACCGGTGCCGACCTGCTGGTGATACTGAACGACAACGATATGTCGATCTCACCCAACGAAGGCGGATTGGCAACCTATCTGGCCAAACACCTGCGCAGCGCTTTTACTCTCGATCACAACGACGCTCGCCGACACAGCGAGCGTACCGAGTCCAGCACCACCGCCGCGCTGTTCGAAGCGCTGGAGTTCAACTACAGCGGCCCGATCGACGGCCACGACCTGGAACAGTTGGTGCCGACACTGCAGCGACTGCGCCAGGCCAAAGGACCACAATTTCTTCACGTGGTCACCACCAAAGGCAAAGGCTTTGCACCTGCCGAGCAAGACCCGGTCGGCTATCACGCGATCACCAAACTGCCTTCGCCCAACGAAGCCGACAGTCCGGCGAAGTCCGGCACCGCCTACTCGAAAGTATTTGGCCAGTGGTTATGCCAACGCGCCGAGCAAGACCCTCGGTTAGTCGCGATCACCCCGGCGATGAGCGAAGGCTCGGGAATGGTCGACTTTGCCCAGCACTTTCCACAGCGGTTCTTCGATGTCGCCATCGCCGAACAGCACGCGCTAACGCTGGCGGCGGGTTTAGCCTGCCAACAGATGAAGCCGGTGGTAGCGATCTACTCGACCTTCCTGCAGCGTGGTTACGACCAACTGATCCACGATATCGCGCTGCAACAACTCGACGTACTGGTCGCCATCGATCGTGCTGGGCTAGTCGGTGAAGACGGTCCGACCCACCACGGTAGCTTCGACCTGAGTTTTCTGCGCTGCATTCCCAATCTGGTCATCATGACCCCGGCCGACGAGGCCGAAACCCAGCGACTGTTAGAAACCGGCTACCAACACTCCGGCCCCGCCTGCGTCCGCTATCCGCGCGGCAAAGGTCCCGGCGCGCCACTTAACGCTCAAGCCGAACCGATTCCTTTGGGCCAAAGCCGAACATTACGTAGCGGCAAGCAAGGCGCGATCCTCAATTTTGGTAGCCTGCTGCCCGAAGCGGTTAAGACTGCCGATGCACTCGACCTGACGCTAGTGGATATGCGCTTTGTCAAACCACTCGACGAAGCGAAGCTCAGCGAGTTAGTGCGCGACCACGGGCTACTGATTTCGCTGGAAGAGAATGTCATTGCAGGGGGGGCTGGTTCCGCCGTCAACGAATGGCTGGCTCGGCAAACTCAAGCAGCAGCGATCGAGATTATCAATTTTGGACTCGGCGATGAGTTTATCGGTCACGGCAATGCCGAACGGTTACGCTGCCATGCGGGTTTGGATAGCAACAGTCTGATCGGAACAATCAAACCTTACCTCGACAAACAAAAAAGCCTCTGATCAGAGGCTTCTGGTAGCACAACACTGTTGTTCAAATTCGTGAGCGTTACTCATCATCTTTGAAGTGATGCTCGGTCATCATATGGCCGAGCTTGCCCGCCTTGGTCGCTAGGTACTCTACGTTATGGCTGTTCTTGCCGACCTGCAACGGCTCGCGTTCGACCACGTTAACCCCGTACTGGGTCAGCGCGTCCACTTTACGCGGATTATTGGTCATCAACCGGACCGCACTAATCCCTAAGTGCTCAAGCATCACCTTGCACATGCTGTAGTCACGCAGGTCAGCGGCAAAGCCTAATTGCTCGTTGGCCTCGACGGTATCGGCACCCTGATCCTGCAGATGGTAAGCACGGATCTTGTTGAGCAAGCCGATGCCACGCCCCTCTTGGCGCAAATACAAGATCGCACCACAGCCGTTCTCCGCGATGCGTTTCATCGCTTCCTGTAACTGAAAACCACAATCGCAACGCATGCTAAACAGCGCATCGCCGGTTAGACACTCCGAGTGAATTCGAGCCAGCACCGGCTGATCGGTAGCCACCTCACCTAGCGTCAACACAACGTGCTCCTTGCCGGTCTTCGGTTCTTCGAAGCCGTGCATGGTGAACGTACCCCAGGGAGTGGGGAGTTTAGAAGATGCGATGTAACTAACTGGCACGTAAAGAACCTCGAATAAACCTTATGGCTTTTCTGCATGCCCCCGTAGCGGGAAAATCCAGCAGCCATTGGTGAAGCTAGGAAAACAGCGCATGCTCCTTCCCCAATAAAACCGGCGGTGCATTTTAGCAATGTCGGGGACAACTTGGCGAATAAATCGATCTGTTCAAATGCCGACTTATAATTTCTGCTATATATACTAAAGTCTAATCTTTTTTTGACGTCGCGAAAAACATACCGACGTCGACGACTACCTTGCTCGCGCTGTATCGATGTTGGCGGCCCCTCTTAAATCTATCCGGGTGCCAAAAGCCGTTACCGGCCGCCACCATGGCCCCACTGCGCTCCGATAACGGAACGAGGGATCGATATGAATATACTCATCATAGGGCTAGCCATCATCTTACTGCTAGCCGCCCCCAAACTCTGGGCTCGCTACATCTTTTTCAAGCATAACAGTGGTCGCAAGGACCTGCCCGAAACCGGCGGAGAGCTGGTTTGCCATCAGCTGGAAAAGCTGCAGCTATCCGAAGTTCATCTGAGCCAAGCCCAAAACCGAAGCCACTATGACCGCCGCACAAAAAGCGTCTGTTTGACCGATGGCACCATGAATAACCGTAGTCTGACCGCGCTGGTGCGCGCTGCATTCGAAGTCGGCCACGCCATTCAGGACCAGCAACGCGGAGCGCTTAGCCGATACCGACAAGGGCTATTGGAGCTGGCGGGCTACGGTGAACGACTCGGTTCGGGTGCCCTGCTACTGTCGCCGATTATTGCGCTGCTGGTGCCGAGTCTAGGTGGCTTACTGCTGTTCTGTGCCATCGTCAGCATGCTAACTGGGGCGATGGTTCATATGATGGTGATACCGATCGAGTGGCAGGCCGGATTTCAATTTGCGCTGCCGTTACTGAAACAGAGCCAGTTTGGGCAGCAGGATCAGATTGCCGTTAAAGAGATTCTGACCGCTTGTGCCCTGAGCCACTTTGCCTACGCCCTGGCTAACCTGCTCGATGGTCGCCATTGGCTCAAAGCACTGGGCTTTAAACCGCGCAACTGTGAATAACGACAACAGGTCGGTGCGAAGCGTTTCTATTGTCCAACTATTTGCTCTGAGTGGTCAGTTTTCGTTGAAGCTTACTGTTGCGGACACGCGAGCGCTTTAAGGGAATGGCGGTGCATTCCGTTTGACGACCCAGCAAGGGCGGAATGAAGTTTCAGCCCACCTCATCAATCAGCGAATCCCCTCAACATGCCAGTAACGGGAAGCCCGCTTTGCGCTACTTAGCAGACTTCACGAATACTTCCGATGCAGGCGGCTTCATCAACTTTGGTTTCAGAAAGCGGACACATCGTTTGAGCTTCAGTTTGAAACTCTGGACGGAAATATCCGCCCCTGTTCCTACCCATGTCGGTTCCAGCCAACCAATTACCTGCAGGGCCTAGCCCCCTTCATATACAAACAGCCCTTTTGATTCTTGAGATAATTTCTTCAATCTTTTGCATAGTAACTTTGAAAAGTCGATGGCCAACTGTGACTTTGAACGAGTCGCCGGATAGATGATGTTGTAATTAAACTCTATTTTCGGCACAAACGGTTTGACCACCAATCCGCGTTTCGAATAGTTGATGGCCGTCGCGGGATCGACCAATGAAACACCGCTGCCCGCCAGAACGTAGGCGCAGGCGACATGGGAAACCTGGGTATCGAACAGCAACTGGCGTTTAACTCCGGCTTGTTCAAACGCGTCATCAACCTTGTAGCGAACACTCTGTTCTGTACCCAGTGAAACGAACATCTCCCCCTCCAGATCCTCCGGTACGATAACCGTTTTATCTTTAAGTCGGTGATTGGGGGGCAAGATGCACAGCAACTGACTGTTCGCCAGGCTTTGCACCTCGATGGCGGGGTCGGAAACTTTGATGGCGGAGATGCCGATGTCGAAATGCTGGGTAGAGATCCAGTCAGCCACCTGTTGTGAACTGCGCACTTGTAGGGTGACGGCGACGCCTTTGTGGCTCGCCATAAAATCATGTACCACCTGCGGCATGAAATCCTGAGCCAGCGCGGGCATGCAGACGATGCGCAGCGTGCCGCGATGAAAATCGCGTAACTCCTCGGCGGTTCGCGCTAGCTTCTCGATGCCAACAAACGATTTTTCTACCTCTTCAAACAGGATTAGCGCTTCGGGGGTCGGTAGCAAACGCTTCTTATGGCGTTCAAATAGCTTTACTTTGACGCTCTCCTCGAAGTCGCTCAACAGTCGGCTGACCGCCGGTTGCGAGATGTAAAGAATCTCGGCCGCACCGGTGGTTGTGCCGGCGATCATCACCGCGCGGAACGCTTCTACCTGCCGAAAGCTAAGTCGTGACATATCTGCTCCTAAGGGTTTCAGCGGTCAATTCGCAATCCTACTTCATAACTTTATGTTATCAAGTGCCAAAAATAAACGATTTGATGTTATTTGATGCTCTGGGCAATATAGCTATCACCGAAGCAGCGTGGATCGAAACAGCGATTCCCGCATGCAGGACTCCAACATAATAAAGAGAATACAGATGGAGAGATTCTTTCGTTATTCACTGGCGTTGCTAATCAGCATGGTCGCCGGTTTCCAGTTTGTTCAGGTGATTACGCGCTACGTATTCGAGACCCCGGTGATGGGGCTGGAAGAGGTTGCCGTGATTCCGACCCTATGGCTGTACATTCTAGGTGCCGTTAACGCCTCTCGCGATGACACCCAGATACGCGCCAATGTGCTGGAGATCTTCCTCAGCACCGAACGGGCCCGGCATATCTTGCTGGTGGTCTCTGAGAGTTGCAGCCTGGCGATCTCAATCTGGTTAACCTTTTGGGCCTGGGACTATTTGAAGTATGCCTGGCGGGTAGGCAAGGAGACCCCAACGCTGTATCTGCCAACGCTGACCTACGAAGCGTCGCTGTTTCTTGGCCTTTTCGTTATGACGCTGTACGTCGCTTGGCACCTCTGGGGTCATATCCGGACGCTGATCCGGGGAGGCGCAGAACTGAGCACGCCGATCGATCACGAGCACCCCCATACCAACGAAATCGACGAGCTACAGGTGCTGGATCAGCGCGAGGATAAGAATCATGGTTGAGATTGCACTGTTAGCCTTTCTGGTACTGGTTATTCTGCTGACCCTGGGTGTGCCGCTGCCATACTGCTTTGGCGCCGGTCTGATGGTAATGACCCTGGTGGGTGATGCCACCATGAAGGGGATGATGTTGTGGGGCTTTAGCCAGCTGACCAACCCGATACTGCTGGCGATCCCGCTGTTCGTGTTTGCCGGTACCATCATGAGTGTTAGTGGTATCGCCGCCAGTCTACTCAAATTCGTTAATGTTTTTGTCGGCCGGATTCGTGGCGGACTGGGCGTGGTGGCCTCGATCAGCTGCGCCATTATCGGCGCTATCTCCGGCAGCGGCCTGACCGGCATTGCCGCTATCGGCCCGCTATTGATCCCCGAGATGGAGCGCAAGGGATACCCCCGGGCGTATGCCACCGCGTTGATTGCCAACTCGTCGATCCTGGGTCTGTTGATTCCGCCCAGCGTCACCATGATCGTCTACGGCTGGGTGACTGAAACCTCAATCCTGGCCAGCTTTCTGGCGACGCTGGGGCCGGGTCTGCTGATCATGCTCAACTTCGCCATCGTTAACCTAGTGATGGCGCGCAAGTTCCCGCTGGTGCTCGATGAGCCGATGGAGATCGGGGCGATAGTCAAGGAAGCGGGCAACCATACCGTGCATGCGATCCCGGCGTTGCTAATGCCAGTGATCATTCTGGGCGGTATCTACGGTGGCATTATGACGCCCACCGAAGCGGCGGCCGTGGCAGTGATCTACGCGCTACCGGTCGGCTTCTGGATCTATAAAGGGCTGACTTGGAAAACCTTCCTGGAATCCGCTAAAGAGTCGGCCACCGCCGTCGGTGCGATCCTGATCATGATCCTGTTCAGCCTGATGCTGAGCCAGCTGTTCGTGATGGAGGACATACCCCAGGCGCTGGTAGAGGTTATCTTCGAGATCACCACCGATAAGACCATGCTGCTGATTCTGGTGACGCTGTTTCTGTTCGCCATCGGCATGGTGGTCAACGATATTACCGCCATCATCCTGACCGCGCCGCTGCTGATGCCGCTGATGGGAGCGCTGGGTGTTAGTCCAATCCAGTTCGCCGCCATCATGGGTGTGACCACCGCGATGGGTGGGGTAACACCGCCCTACGCCAGCATCCTCTATCTGGGTGCACGGATCGGCAACGTCAAATTCACCGAAGTGATTAAACCCGCCATGATCCTGCTGCTGTTCGGCTATCTGCCGGTGGTGATAATGGTGCTGATCTGGCCCGAAGTATCAGAATACATTCCGGCCCAGCTTGGATACTAAGAAAATCCCTAAGTGTTTGAGTATAAAAATTTTTATTTTAACGATCGAAAGAAAGACTCTACCTCGATTCCCGCTTTGGGATATTAAAAAAATAATGGAGAAGACCATGCGTAAAACGCTGACCAAAAAAATCGCTTTTGCACTGTCATTGTCGTTGGCAACCGTCGGAGTTGCTCAGGCGGCGACACTGAAGATGTCTCACGTACGGCCTCAGGGCACGATCATCGACCAGGAACTCAAGGCGTTTTCCGAAAAGGTTGATCAGGCTACTGGGGGAGATATCAAACTCAAAATCTACGCGGCCAGCGCCCTGGGCGACTACACCTCCGTCCAAGAGCGGATCTCCGTAGGCGCTGTGGACATGGCTGTGCAGCCAGCCGCTACCGCCGCCTCACGCAAGATGCAGATAAGCTCCTTCCCCTACCTCGCTGAGAACTGGACACAGGCTCGCAAGGTCTACGGCCCCGGTGGTGCCATCTACACAGCCATGAAAGGGCTCTACGCCCAGCAGGACATCACCATGTTGGCTGCCTATCCGGTCTACTTCGGTGGCATCTCTTTGAACCGTGATGCGGTATCCCCCGGCGATGCTAATGCCAAGAAAGGCATCAAGGTCCGGGTCCCCGGTATCAAGAGCTTCCAGCTGACCGGCGACGCTTTGGGTTACATCAGCTCCCCCATTCCCTTCTCAGAGGCCTTCACCGCGGTGCAGACCGGCGTGGTTGACGGGGTGATCGGTTCTGGTGCTGAGGGCTACTACGCCTCGTTCCGTGATGTCACCAAGACCTATTTGCCGGTCAACACCCATTTCGAGGTGTGGTACATGATCATCAACTCCGAGACGTTCTCCGATCTTGACGCCGACGAGCGCGAGGCACTGCAAAAAGAAGCACTTGCCTTCGAGGTCAAGCGCTGGAGCCGTGCCGAGTCCGACCAGGCAGCCTACGAGCAGAAACTGGCCGATAACGGTGCGACCATCGTCCGTTTGAACGACGAAGAGCTAGCCGCAGCGGCCCAGAAGGTTCGCGCCGAGGTTTGGCCGCAGATCCTGGAAGACGTGGGTGCGGAATGGGGTCAGGGTATCCTGGATCAGGTCGCCAATTGATCCTCTAATCCGATAGCCCGACAGGTCGGCCACACGCGTTGTGGTCGGCCATCAAACCCGATTATTAGGGGCTAACCGATTATCCGACTGGAGTGAAGGCAATGAGCGCAGGTGCAAATCCTCGTCGCGATGAGGCAGAAGTGGCCGTTATCGGTGGCGGGCTGGTGGGGTTGGCGGTTGCGCTGGGTTTGCAGGACCAGGGATTAACCGTTTCGATCATCGACGAGGGAGATATCGCCCTACGTGCATCACGGGGAAACTTTGGTTTGGTCTGGGTCCAGGGTAAAGGGGATACCTGCCCCGCCTATGCCCGCCTGAGCCGCTTATCGGCGCAACGTTGGGGACAGTTTGCCAAGCAACTGACCGCATCGACCGGCATTGATGTGCAGCTATCTCAGATCGGTGGGCTGTTTGTCTGTCTCACCGAACAAGAGCTGGAACAACGTCGGCTGATGCTGGAAGCGATGCGAGATGAGCATAACGGTGACTATCCGTTCGAGGTGCTGAACCACGAGCAGCTCAAGGCAAAGGTACCCGAGATTGGCCCTACGGTAGCAGGAGCCACCTGGGGGCCTGAGGATGGTCATGTTAATCCGCTGTTGTTGCTGCGAGCGATGGCGCAAAGTTTTATCGCTAAGGGTGGTCGATTGCTTACTAGCGGTCCGGTGACTCGGGTCGAGCCGCAAAACGGTCGGTTTAGGATTCACTATGGCGACCAGCAACTAGATGCCGATAGGGTGGTTCTGGCTGCTGGCCTCGGCAACCGTGAACTGGCTCCGCAGGTGGGGTTGTCGGCCCCGGTGGTACCCAATCGCGGCCAGGTACTGATCGCCGAAAGGGTGCGTCACTTCCTAGATTATCCCACCGGCCATGTACGCCAAACGGGTGAAGGCACCATCCAATGTGGCGACTCCAAGGAAGATGTGGGCCTGGACTGCGGTACCACCACCGATGTGCTGGCGACGATTGCACGACGAGCAATAACGATGTTCCCGCTGCTCAAACATGTCCGGCTGATCCGGTCCTGGGGAGCGCTACGAGTGATGACGCCTGACGGCTACCCCATCTATCAGCAATCCAAACAATACCCGGGGGCATTTCTGGTCTCTTGTCATAGCGGTGTCACCTTGGCAGCCGCCCATGCCGGCCCGATCGCCGAGTGGATTGCCAGTGGTTTAGCCGACCCGAGTCTATCTCTGGAGGAGTTCCATGCCGAACGATTCAGCCTTTAAACGGCTTCCTTCCACCCCCTCCGCCGAAGTCAGTTTTCGAGTGGAGGGTCAACCGGTTACCGCCCGGGCGGGAGAAAGTGTGGCCGCAGCCGTATTGGCGGCAGGCCTTGGACCGACCCGTACCACCCCAGTGTCGGAGAGTCCGCGCGCGCCCTATTGCATGATGGGGGTCTGCTTTGAATGCCTGATGGTGATCGACGGCCAACCCAATACCCAGGGTTGCATGACCCCGGTCGCAGAAGGCATGGAAGTACGCTTCCAACAGGGTGCGCGTGCGCTGATGGAGGATGCCGTATGACAGCCATTCAATACGACCTTGCCGTCGTCGGTGCGGGTCCGGCGGGAATGGCCGCCGCCATCGAAAGTGCTCGCCATGGCTTGCGCGTGGTGGTTATCGACGAGCAAGCCCGGCCGGGCGGTCAAATCTATCGCCAGGTTGGGGAACCGGTGCTGCAGGATCAACGTATTCTGGGACCCGATTACCATTACGGTGCTGGCCTGGTGCGCGAATTTTCAACGGCCAAGATTGATATTCTGCACAGTGCCACCGTGTGGGAGGTCGGCGCACGCCACCTGTGTTTGTCGGTGACGGGTAACAGCCGACGACTCGGTTTTGACCGCTTGCTGCTGGCAACCGGTGCACAGGAACGACCGGTGCCCTTCCCCGGTTGGACCACGCCGGGGGTGATGACCTGCGGTGCAGCCCAGATCATGCTGAAAAGCAGCGGCTTAGCACCCTCCGAGCCGCTGGTGATTGCCGGCAGCGGTCCCTTATTGCTGTTGATCGCCTGTCAGTTACTACGGGCCGGTGTCTCGATCACCGCCGTGCTGGATACCACGCCGACCCGTCACTACGTCGAGGCGTTGCGGGAACTGCCGGGGGCGCTGCGCGGTTGGCGTTATCTGCTCAAAGGCTGCAAGTTGTTGATGGAACTGCAATCTGCCGGCGTACGCCGACTCAGTAGCGTCCAGCAGTTACGCGCAGAGGCGGGCGACGATGGCAAACTTGCCAGCGTACGCTTTACGCACCGGGGACGTGAGCAGCAGCTGACTTGCTCCACCCTGCTAGTCCATCAGGGGGTCGTGCCCAACGTTCAGCTAACCCGGGCATTGGGTGCAGAGCACCACTGGGACGCATTGCAGCAGTGCTGGCGCCCTCGTCTCGATAGTTGCGGAGAAACCAGTGTCGGCGGCGTATTCGTGGCTGGCGATTCCGGGGGGATCGGTGGTGCGCTGGTCGCCGAGCTGCAGGGCAAATTGACCGCCATTGAGGTTGCATCTAGGCTGGGTAAAGTCAGCCAGCAGAGCCGAGACAAAGAGACCTCGAAGCTCCATCAAGCGATCGGCCAGCAGTTGGCGATCCGCCCCTTCCTCGATCGGCTCTATCGTCCGGCTGAGGCGTTTCTGCGGCCGAGCGATGAGACGCTGGTGTGCCGTTGCGAGGAGGTTACGGCGGGGGATATTCGCCGTGTGGCAAAAAATGGTTGTGCCGGCCCCAACCAGGCTAAAGCCTTCAGTCGCGCGGGGATGGGACCTTGCCAGGGACGTCTATGCGGGCTGACCGTCTCGCAACTGATGGCCGAGGTGCACAATACGCCGGTGTCGGAGGTGGGTTATTACAATCTACGTTCACCGGTCAAGCCAGTGACCTTAGGAGAGCTGGCTAGCATGGAGCCAGAGCTGGAGCAGGAGCCTGAATCCGTCGAAAAGGCTGAAGTCTAATCATTCCTATCAGATACCCATAAGAGTTCAATACGATGTCTATTAGCCGTTACCAGACTGCCGCCCGCATGAGCAAAATCGTGGTGCATAACAACTGCGTTTACCTCTGTGGTCAGGTGGCCGAAGATCGAAGTGCAGATATTACTGAGCAGACCCGAACCATGCTCGCCAAGGTCGATGAGCTGATTGAATCCGTAGGGAGCAGCCGAGATAAACTGCTTACGGCGACTATCTATATCAAAGATATGGCCGACTTTGCCGCGATGAACACTGTCTGGGACGCTTGGGTTCCAGAGGGGCATGCACCCGCCCGCGCCTGTGTAGAAGCGAGCATGGCCAGTGCTGAGTTGCTGGTTGAAATTTCGGTTACCGCGGCGATCTGAGCCACACCTTAAATCACTTCCTCATCGGGTCATCGATCCTATTGGTCCGCTTGCCCCTATGCATCACTGTATAGGGGCTTTTTTCGTCGACTGATACGCGCTAAGGGAACTTTCCTGTGAGCGGAATTGTAGGGGCCAATAGTTTACCGACGCTGTCGATTGGCTGGTGTACTTCGGCATCGCTGTGTTCGCCGTACAGGTGCACTGGAAGCTGCGCAGTGTGAAATGGATATCCTGGAGGTTGTGTTGATAGGAACCGTGACCGGCCTTGGCGGGAGGTCGCTGCAAGCACGGGGCTAATCGCCAGTTTTGTCGCGGCGTTTGCTTTAAGGAGCGCTGCTATAATCTATGGTATTCAGTTGCCCTTCTACCGAAATGTCTCGTGATTTAAACAAGGCCACTTCACCCTAGAGTGAATTTTCCATGCTTGATATTAAGCCGTGAAGGAAAATTTCAGCTGCCTGATTCTACTATTAATTTTTGCTTCGCCTGCCGCTAGCGAAGAGATCGCAACTTCCTTGGAAGGCCCCCCACTACAGTATCAAGAGGGAACACTATTGAAGGGGTTTCCGGTAGATGTCGTTCGGGAAATCCAGGCTAGAATGGGCAACAATCAGGCTATCCAAGTTTATCCATGGGCACGTCTTTACAGAAAGGCTCTCACCACCCCTGACATTGTCCTTTTTACGATGGCTAAAAATGCCGAGCGAGAACCACATTTTTATTGGATAGCAAAACTCACCGAGCGTACATCTTCACTTTATGCGCTAAAGGGATCTACGCTGAACCTCTCTTCTATTGATGACGCAAAATCGATCCCCGTGGTCGTTATGCGCGGTGGTAACCGAGAAGTCTTTCTCAGAAAACAGGGCTTTCAAAAAATCATTACCGCTTTGGATGAGTCCTCCAGTATCCAGATGCTCTTCAATCGAAGAGCCGAAATGGTATTTATGTCCAAGATGGAGGCTGAAATTCTAGCCCGCCAATCTGGGTTCAATCCTGAAGAGATGCAGCCAGTCATGCCTCTATATAGCAATACAAGTTTCATTGCTATTTCCAAGCAAGGCACTGATAAAAGGCTTATAAATAGTTGGGTGTCTCACTTCGAGGACATGAAATCTGATGGCACGTTTGAGCGGATTGCTAACAACTGGATTAAGCAAATACGGGATAACTACGGTATAGAAATTTCTCAAACAGATGGTGTTCTTCAGTTCTAACAGGCACAACATCGACACCCATCAGCATGTCCTACTTGATGTCTGCTTAAGAGGGATTTTATCGTTAAGGGAGATTAGTAGCCGGAAGGCTTTTATGGCAGCTATGAGCGCAACAGCAGGCTTGTCACAACAAAGCGCGAATAATCTTTTAACCCCACCACCAGACACAAGCCTGCAGCACACCCCAGGCGTAGATGCCAGCCAGCACATCGTCGATCATGATGCCGAAGCCACCCGACACCTGCTTGTCGGCCCAGCGAATCGGCTGCGGCTTGAGAATATCGAAAAAGCGAAACAGTACGAAGCCGAGCAGCAACCAACCCCAGCCCGGCGGCACTAGGATCAAGGTGATCCACATCCCGACAAACTCGTCCCAGACGATACCGCCGTGATCGTGCACTCCCAGATCACGCGAGGTGCGGCCACACAGATACACCCCGATGACAAACGCCACCGCTATCACCGCCAGGTAAGCGGTCAATGGCAGCTCGCGTAACAACAGATAAGGCAACAGCGCTGCCAGCGTACCCCAGGTGCCGGGAGCACGGCGTGGAGCTCCGCTACCGAAGCCAAAGGCTGCTAGATGGATAGGATTACGCCAGTTAGGTCTAGGTAGCGACACACATGGCCCCGTTTCGGTTGATAGGATTAGAAATGCTGATAGCCTCGAGGACTCAGTTCGATCGTTTCTCCGCCCGCTGTTCGCCCTTGCATACCCGGTTCGGCGCTTACTCGGCCAATACAGTGGCAGCTCACATCCAGCCCTGCAAGCCGCTGGATCAAGGCCGCTTCTTGAGCTGCCGGGACGGTAAAGCAGAGTTCGAAATCTTCGCCACCAGCCAGTGCCCACTGCTGCGCGCGTACCCGATCATACTGCTGCAGCATCGCTGCAGAATAGGGCAGCTTGTCGAGATCGAGCTGAGCACCTAGGTTGTCTGATTTCAATAGGTGCCCTAAGTCAGCCAGCAAGCCATCGGAGATATCCAATGCTGCGCTGGCAATGCCTCGCAGCGCCAGTCCGAGTTCGATCCGAGCGGTGGGTTGATAAAAGCGCTGTAGCAGGAAGGGTTCTGCACTGGCGGGCTGGTGCGGCTCTAACAACTGCTGATGTAGCTGCTCCAGCCCAGCCATCGCATCTCCCAGGGTGCCGCTAACCCAGATACCATCGCCGGGTTTGGCACCGCGACGGGTCAGCGCCTGACCTTCGGGTACCCAGCCATGGACCTGTAGACTTAGGGTTCGATGGCCGCGAGTGGTATCACCGCCGACCAGACTCAAACCGTAGCGCTGCATCGATTCGCCCAGCCCTTGGCTGAATTGACGTAGCCAGTTTTCGTCAGACTCCGGCAAGGTCAACGCCAGGGTCAGCCAGGCAGGCTCGGCGCCCATCGCGGCCAGATCACTGACACAGCTAGCCAACGCGCGATGAGCCAGCTGATCGGCGGGAATACCGCTAAGAAAATGGGTGCCTTCGACCAGCGTATCGATTGATACCGCTAGCTGCTGTCCGGCAGGCACTTGCAACAGCGCGCAGTCGTCACCAATGCCGAGATCAACCCCCTGCCCATAACTGGGCAGGGAGGCGAAATAACGTGCAATCAGATCAAATTCAGCAACGGCCATCGAAGCCCCCTAACGAAGGATCAGCGCTTAGCGCCATCCACCTCGGGCTTGCGCAAGTCCCGAGCAACGCGATCAAGCACACCGTTGACGTACTTGTGGCTCTCGGTAGCGCCAAAGGTTTTGGCCAGATTGACCGCTTCGTTGATCGCTACCTTGTAAGGCACATCGATCATCGCCGCCAGCTCGTACGAGCCCATACGCAGCACGGTCAGCTCGATCGGATCGAGATCTTCGAGCTTGCGATCAAGATACGGCGTAATCGCCAGATCCAGTTCGGTGGTTTGCGACGGTACCCCGTGCAGCAACCCGGCAAACAGCTTCATGTCGGTGCCGCTCATATCATTTTCGGCGCGGAACTGGGCCTCGATATCGCTCAAGGTAGAGCCCGCCATGTGCCACTGATACAACGCCTGCAGCGCAAAGCTGCGCGCTTCGCGTTTCATCTGCGTCCGTGAAGGCTTCTTGCGCTTTTTAGCCGGCTGATTCGAGCTGTCTGATTCAGTCACCGATTAACCCTCGAGCTGCTTAAGCAGGCTGACCATCTCTAACGATGACAGCGCCGCTTCGGCACCTTTGTTACCGGCTTTAGTGCCCGAACGCTCAATCGCCTGCTCGATCGAGTTGACCGTCAAGATGCCATTGGCAACCGGAATACCAAACTCTAACGCTACCTGCGAACAACCCTTGGCACTCTCGGCACTGACGTATTCAAAGTGAGGCGTGCCGCCGCGAATGACCGCACCCAATGCGATGATAGCGTCTTCGCGCTTCTGCTCGGCAACCTTCTGCACCGCCAGCGGAATCTCTACCGCACCCGGTACTCGAACCACACGGATATTGGCTTCCTGTACGCCATGACGCTTAAGCGTATCGATAGCCCCTTCAACCAGGCTTTCGACAACAAAGGCATTAAAACGACCGACAACGATGGCGTAACGGCCCGCTGCGGCATTGGTGAAATCACCTTCGACTATCTGAACTGTCATCACTATTTCCTTCTAATCTATCGGATCAGGCGCTGCAGGGAATGAACTCGACAATCTCGAGGTCAAATCCTGACAGGGCACTAAATTTGATGGGAGAACTAAGCAAGCGCATCTGGCTCACACCCAGATCACGCAGGATCTGCGAACCGGTACCGATGGTCAGGTAGGTGCCGGCGCCGTCAACATTGGCTGGACGGACCGGTCGGTTATGCAGGTGCGCATCGAGGCTATTGGCCAGGTCTTCGGGGGCGCTATCACCCAACAGTACGACGACACCGCTGCCCTCTTCGGCAACCCGCTGCAGTGAATTACGCAGCGTCCACTTCGGCTCGTCGGTGCTGGCACCAATAACGTCACGCAACGCATCGGCCATATGCACCCGCACCAGGGTCGGTTGATCGGACTTAATCTCACCTTTAACCAGCGCCAGATGGCTCGAGCCACTGATGCTGTCACGGTAGCTGATCGCCTGAAACTCACCGTGCTCGGTCTGCAAGGTGTTAGTGCTATCACGATCAACGGTATGTTCGTTAAGAATCCGGTAGTGGATCAGATCGGCAATAGTGCCGATCTTCAGATCATGCTTTTCGGCAAATTTTTCCAGATCGGGACGGCGTGCCATGGAGCCATCTTCGTTCATGATCTCGACGATCGCGGCAGCCGGCAAGCAGCCAGCCATACGGCCTAGATCACAGCCGGCTTCGGTATGTCCGGCGCGGCTCAACACGCCGCCAGGCTGGGCCATCAACGGGAAGATGTGGCCAGGCTGAACGATATCTTCTGCCTTTACCTGAGGAGCGACTGCGGTACGCACTGTATGGGCACGGTCGGCAGCCGAGATACCGGTGGTGACGCCTTCGGCCGCTTCAATCGACAGGGTAAAGTTGGTCGAGTACTGAGCGCCGTTATCCTGCACCATCAGCGGCAGCTTGAGCTTTTCGCAATGCTCGCGGGTTAGCGTCAGACAGATCAGGCCACGCGCGTGGGTCGCCATGAAGTTAATATCTTCGGGGCGTACCTTCTCGGCGGCGATGACCAGATCGCCTTCGTTTTCGCGATCCTCATCATCCATCAAGATGACCATTTTTCCCTGACGAATATCTTCGATCAGTTCGGCGGTGGAGTTAAGACCCATAGTGGTTCCTGCTACTCATGTTGTCGGGTTAATGACAGCTTAAAAGCCGTGCTCTGCCAGAAAGGCTCTACTCAGCCGGCTCGCTTGCGAGTCAGACTGTTCATCGGTTTGGGCCGCGCCCCCCTGCAGCAAACGCTCCAGATAGCGGGCAATCATATCAACTTCCAGGTTCACCCGGCGGCCGACACTGTAATATTTAATCAGGGTTTCATCCAGCGTATGCGGGACAATGTTCAACTCGAACACGCTGCCATCGACCGCGTTAACGGTCAAACTGACGCCATCGACGGTGATCGATCCCTTATTGGCGATATAACGCGCCAGCGCTTGCGGGGCTTTGATCCGAAAACGGATCGAGCGGCCGTCTTCGCGCCGCTCCAACAGCTCGCCGATGCCATCGACATGGCCGCTGACGATATGACCACCTAGGCGGCTGGTCGGCATCAGGGCCTTTTCCAGGTTCACTTTATCGCCCGTACCGAGCAGTTCAAACTCGGTATGCGCCAGGGTTTCGCGCGAGACATCGGCCCAGAATCCATCACCCGGCAGCTCGACCACGGTCAGACAAACGCCATTGACCGCAATGCTATCACCCAGAATAACGTCGCTCAGATCCAACCCGCCAGAGCGGATCCGCAAGCGTAGATCGCCGCCCTGCATCCGGCTGTCGGCCACTTCACCCATCGCTTCGATAATGCCAGTAAACATCGGTTAGTTCGCCTCCGGGTAAATGCCAATGGAGCTAAAACGGTAATTAAAACGCTGATCGTTGCCGAGTTGGCATTGATCGATCAATTCTAGTCGATACTGCTGCGCCATCTTATCCAGCGGCAGGTAAAACGCCGGGCGGGCATTACTGCCCAACAGCGTCGGCGCCTGATAGATCACCAGTTCGTCGACCAAATGTGTCTCGATAAACGCCCCGCCCAGAGTGGCTCCGGCTTCGATCAGCAGCTCGTTGCATTCGCGTTCCGCCGCCAGCCACTGCAGTACGGCCAACGGTTCGATAGCACTCAGCTGCACCAAGGTGGCCTTGCTCGCCAACGCCTCGACCCGAGCCGCGTCGGCACCGACGTAAAAGATCACCGTCTCGCCGGGCGAGTTAATGATCACCGCATCGAGTGGTGTACGCAGTTGAGAATCCACGATAACTCGCAACGGCTGGCGCTTCACCACCACATCGGCATGTTCAAGGTTTAGCTGTTCGGCACGCAGTGTCATCGCCGGATCATCGGCCAGTACGGTGCCAACGCCGGTCAATATCGCCGAGCTGCGTGCCCGCAAGCGTTGTACATCGCTACGTGCTTGCGCTCCGGTAATCCACTTCGACTCTCCCGAGGCCATCGCGGTACGGCCATCGAGGCTGATCGCTTGCTTGATTCTGACATAGGGGCGCTTGAGGGTCATCCGCGTGATAAAACCCGGATTGAGCGTTTCCGCCTGTGGCTGCATCAAGCCCCAACTGACGTCGATTCCTGCCTGCTGCAAGCGGTTATGGCCGCGTCCGGATACCAGCGGGTTGGGATCTTGCATCGCCGATACCACCCTAACCACGCCCGCCTTCATCAATGCATCGCAGCACGGCGGCGTTTTGCCCTGATGGCTACAGGGTTCGAGCGTCACGTAAGCGGTCGCGCCTTGGGCCGCGCAACCGGCCTGCGTCAACGCGTTAACCTCGGCGTGACCCTCACCGGATTTGGCGTGGAAGCCCTCGCCGACAATCTCGTCCGCTTTGACCAGCACACAACCGACCCGCGGATTGGGCTCGGTTGTATAGAGCCCCTGCGCCGCAAGTTGCAGCGCCCGGGCCATATAACGGTGGTCGTCGACAGTGAAACTCATCAGGATTCGGACTGCTCAGAGGGTGCGGTAGAAAGCTTATCGATCTCAGCCTGAAATTCGCTGATATCCTGAAAGCTACGGTACACCGAGGCAAATCGCACATAGGCGACCTGGTCGAGCTGGCGCAATGCGTCCATTACCGCCTCGCCGACCACCATCGACGGCACTTCGCGTTCGCCGGTGGCGCGCAAGCTATGCTTGATCTGGTTAACGCAGGCTTCGATCTGTTCGATACTGACGGGGCGTTTTTCGAGCGAGCGCAGGATACCCGCTCGCAGCTTCACTTCGTCGAACGGCTGCCGACTGCCGTCGTGCTTGACCAGCCGCGGCATCAACAGTTCGGCCACCTCGTAGGTGGTATAACGCTCGTTGCAGGACAGGCATTCACGGCGACGGCGCACCTGCACCCCTTCGGCCACCAGACGCGAGTCGATCACCTTGGTTTCGTGGGCTTTGCAAAACGGACAATGCATCGCGATAAACCTGTCTTAAAGAGCGTTACGAACAAAATTCGTCGTTCAATTGAGGGCCTAATAAAACCCTCAACAATAAAAACAACAAAGCCCCGATCGCGTACGACCAGGGCTCAAATAGCGATCAAAGATCGCTTACTTGCTGTATACCGGGAAGCGGCCACATAGCTCAACCACCTGCTGCTTAACGCGGGCGATGGTTGCTTCATTGCTGATATCGTCGAGGATATCGCAGATCCAGCCGGTCAGCTCGACCACTTCGGCCTCACCGAAACCACGGCGGGTTACCGCGGGTGAACCGATCCGCAGACCACTGGTCACAAACGGAGAACGCGGATCGTTAGGGACCGAGTTCTTGTTGACGGTGATGTTGGCACGACCCAGCGCTGCATCGGCATCTTTACCGGTGACGTCCTTCTTGATCAGATCAACCAGGAACAGATGGTTGTCGGTACCGTTGGAGACGATATCGATACCGCGATCCATAAAGGTGTTGGCCATCGCCTGGGCATTTTTTACTACCTGCTGCTGGTAACTCTTGTACTCGTCGCTCATCGCTTCTTTGAAGCAGATCGCCTTGGCTGCAATCACGTGCATCAGCGGACCACCCTGGCTTTCAGGGAACACAGCAAAATTAAGCTTCTTTTGTAGCGCTTCGTCACCGTTAGACAGGATCAAACCTCCACGCGGACCGCCCAGTGTCTTGTGGGTCGTAGTGGTCACCACATCGGCAATCGCAATCGGGGAAGGGTATTCACCAGCAGCAACCAGACC
>JBALWS010000012.1:0-63353 GCA_036960405.1 Halopseudomonas sp.
CGATCTGCAACAGTTACTCGAGGCGCATCTACTGAGTCGATTACTGTTTCAGGATTGCGCCGCGCCGCTGCTGCATGCGCTCGAAACAAGCCCGCTCGGTACTGCCCCTTCGCCGCTTTGCGGCCTGGAGGACGGCAACCTGGAGATCAGTTTTATCTGCGGTATTCAGGGTAGTGATCCGGAGCAAGCCGACGAGTTCGAAGCGCTGGTGTTATCGACGTTGGAGACCATCGCCGAACAGGGGGTGGCGAAGCAACAGCTCGAAGCGGTGCTGCACCAACTGGAGCTAGACCAGCGTGAGATGAGCGACGAAGGTTACCCCTATGGTTTACAGCTGTTGCTGTCGGCGCTTCCCGCAGCGTTGCATCTGGGGGCAGACGGGGAGCGCGATCCGGCCGACCTGCTGGATCTGGAGCCGGTGATGAGCAAGCTTAGGGTCGCTATAGACGATCCTCAGTATATTAAAGACCTGGTTCGGCAGCGTTTGTTGGAAAATAGCCATCGAGTGCGGTTATCGCTATTGCCCGATGCCGAGCTGAACCAGCGCCGACAACACGATGACCGGGCACAGCTGAATCGATTACTGGCGGGTTTGAATCCACCGCAATACCAAGCGCTGATCGATCAGGAGGCGGCGCTCGAAGCGCGTCAGGGTCAGCAGGACGATTCAGCGCTCCTACCGCGTTTATCGCGGCATGACATCCCAAAAAATATGTCCGTGCCGCAGGCCCGAGATGGCGAGTCGATTGCAGGCATGCCGCTCAGTTATTTTGAACAGGGCAGTAACGGTCTGCTGCACCAGCAACTGGTGATCGACCTGCCCTATCTGGAGCCGGAACTGCAACAGCTATTGCCGTTATTTAGTACCTGTTTGACCGACCTAGGGTGCGGCCAGCGAGATTACCGCCAACAGCAGGCCTGGCAGTCAAGCCACTCGGCCGGTATTCACGCCAGTAGCAATGTGCGCGGAGCGTTGCTGGACACTCAGCAGGTCGGCGGCCATTTCACCTTAGCCACCCGAGGGTTGGCCAACAATCACCAGCCACTCACCGAACTGTTATACCAGACGCTTACCGGCGCACGCTTCGATGAACATCGACGGATTCGTGAGTTGATCAAGCAGAGCAGGTTGACGGCCGAGGCTTATGTTTCCGATGGTGGTCATATTCTTGCCAAGCGTACCGCCTCCAGTGGCTTTAGCCCTGCGGCAGCCCTGACCCACCGGCTCAGCGGCCTACGGGGTATTCAATCATTGCGGGTGTTGGACGATCGTCTGGGTAACGCTGCCAATACGGAGCAGATGATCGGAGAGGTAGCCGAACAGCTTGGCCGTATCCAGCGTCGGTTGCTGGCCGCGCCGAAACAGTTTGTGCTGCTAGGGGATGGCGAGGGGTTGGAGCGCGCGCGCCAAGGCTTAGCCGAGACCTGGCAAGGTTTTGATGCCAACCTGTTTGGCGATTTTCGACCGTTTGAATTGCCGTCGGTGTCGCAGCAGGTACGGCAGGTCTGGACCACAGAAACCCAGGTTAACTTTTGTGCTATCGCGTTTCCCACCGTGGCGATCGACCATCCCGATGCCGCGCCGCTGCATGTCTTAGGAGAGCTGGTACGGCACGAATACCTTCATCCGGTGGTGCGTGAACGTGGCGGTGCTTATGGCAGTGGCTGCAGTCAGGATTCAAATATCGGCGCCTTTCGGATGTGCTCCTACCGGGATCCTCGAACGGTTGGCACGTTGGAGGATTTTGGCAGTGTCAGCCATTGGTTGACCAGCACATCGCTATCTCAGCAGCAGTTGGACGATGCGGTCCTGGCGATGATCGGGTATATGGATAAACCGGTATCGCCAGCCAACGAGGCCAAGCAGGTGTTTCATAACAGCCTCTATGGTCGTACTCCCGAGCAGCGAAGAGGGTTCCGAGAGCGAGTGTTGCAGGTCAGCCGCGATGACCTGGTTCGCGTTCGTGAGACCTATCTGTTGCCCGACAGGGCAAGCATAGCGGTGATTACCCCA
The DNA here is from genome assembly GCA_036960405.1 of Halopseudomonas sp. Taxonomy (GTDB): domain Bacteria; phylum Pseudomonadota; class Gammaproteobacteria; order Pseudomonadales; family Balneatricaceae; genus Motiliproteus. The sequence goes on from JBALWS010000012.1 coordinate 2,015, forward strand.
GACTCTGACCCGATCGTTGCTTGGGCCGGAGAGCAAGTGTTTGAAATTATAAAGCTTTAATCAGAGGCTTGTGAAACAAGTTAGGGTGTACCTGTGATTTATTCGTTTTTGGAATATTGATATCAAATAATATTCCATTTAATTCTAATCGTTTGCTGGTATATTGCTTTTCAACCACAGAGTAGACAGCAAACGAGGGTAACAAAATGAGCGTTAAGGGCTTTCAATCACATACTAAACAATCCGCCGACGGCCAGAAGCCGAGTACTCGTCAGGAGCGTGCAGGTTCTTCGTTACGCGACAAAACCCTCGATGATAAAAATATGACAGGCGACAAAGACCGTAAGAGCGCTTATAGCTTCGTCGGTATCGCCGGTTAAGCCAGCTCGACCCGATACGGTATTACCGAAGACCTCAAGATTATTCTTGGGGTCTTTTTGTTTGAAGACCTAACCCGGCAAGATAGCGCCGGACTCCTCGCCCAGCATCGACTCGTGATACGCTGTCCAGTACTTCAGCAGCCAGTCTAGGCGCTATACATTATGATCAGTCGAATCAGCCAGTTTTTCAGCAACCACCTTTCGTTGGCGCTCGATGCCGAGCTGCCCAATAGCGATCACGCACTCCAGCTCGCTACAGCAGCCCTGCTGATTGAGGTATCGCGCGCCGATTTTAATATCGACGAAAGCGAGCGCAATACGGTCGTGGAACTACTCAAAAAACAGTTTCAACTCTCCACGGAAGAGCTGGAGACGCTGGTCACCCTTGCCAAGCAGGAAGCCGAACAAGCCTCATCACTGTACCAGTTCACCCGCTTGATCAATGATCACTACAACCCCCAACAGAAGAGCCAGCTAATCCGCAACCTGTGGCAGATCGCCCTGGCTGATGATTACCTCGACAAGCACGAAGATCACCTGATCCGCAAAGTTGCAGATTTGATTCACGTACCGCACTCAGAGTTTATTCGTACCAAGCTGGCCGTGATCGACTCCGGCAACGGCTGAATCATGGACGGGTGAGCGAGAGGCTAGGTTTGTACCGTAGAAGCATGGCTGATTGGCAATGCTGCAGCGAAACCAATAAAGCGATGGAGGTCATAATTGCCGGTCTAATGGGCCCTTTTGCTTGAGAACCTGTTGATCAAAGAGCCTCGCAATATTGTGATGGAAGAGGATTGCTATGCAATGATGCAGCAACTTTTATTGGGCCACTACAGCCTGTCGAGTTAGCTCTTTTCTATCTTCAATTGAATCGATTATTTCACCCCTTTTAATCACCAGCAGTTGGCCCTCTTGCATTGGCAGCCAGTGCCCGTTGTTTAAAGGCAGGGTTGAGATTAACGTCACTTTTTGCACGTCACTGGACTCAAGCTTAACGCAGGCCAGTTCTGATTCACCGACACCATAGTCACACTCCACAGAAATGTAGTGCAGCCCAGGTGCGCAGACAGAACCATCGGCTTGTGTTCTAACATGGCCGTGGACAAATAACGCGTCACCATCGGCATAGAGAAAATTGGCCGGTCCAAATTGACCCACTTGCTGGGCGAATTCGGAAATGATCTCCAAGCGTGTGCTGAGACTCGGTATGACCTCAGTACTGGTCCAGATATCGGCTAGTCGCTGCATCAGCAGGCAAAATGCATACTCAGAATCGGTATTGCCGATAGGCGTGGCTAAACCGCTTGGCTTAATCTGAAGTTGTTCTTCGATCCCTGGCAGATCGCCATTATGCGCAAAGGTGTGGACATGTCCGGCCATCTCCCGCCTGAAAGGGTGGGTGTTTTTAAGTTCAACTGGTCCGAAACTGGCTCGCCGGATGTGTGCAATGACGGTTTCGCTAGCGACTTTGTAGCCGCGCAACATCGACATCAAAACGCTCTCAGCCGCAGCGGTCGACTCTCTGATTAAGTTGGCATCGGGGCCCTCGTAATAGGCCACTCCCCAACCGTCCGCGTGGGGGCCGGTTTCACCACCGTGGCGAGCAAACTCGTTCAGCGACAGGGTGATGCTGGCGGGGTGATGGGCCGACATACCTAATAGTTCACACATATCACTACCCTCGTTATTGATTAATTAAGATGGTTCTAGGACCTGCTGATCCATTCAGGTATCGGCCACTAGCTCCATTTAGCCTTTAAACACGTTATTCGTGCTGCTGAAATCTCGCCACCTGTACCATCTTGCAGGTGTTGGGGCCGGGTTTACCGTCTGTTTTGGCAGAATCAGGAAAGGCTGCTGGCAGACTTTGGTCGGTGCAACCGCCGCGATAGCTGCCAAGCATTGATGCCAATAGCGCCGTGTTGGCAGCCCCGTGTTGATTAATGATCAGGTGCAGTTCAGCGCTGCGGGGGTTGGTCAGGCCGGTCTTAAACCAAAAATTTTCGGGCTGGCCGCTGTCGATAAAGGCGTTGAATGAGACGTTTCCTGATTCATCGGCGACGGTGCCGCCTGCGTAGACGACATCTGACTGGGTCTTGCGGGTCTCTTTGAGGACATCGTTTGAGGTGCAGAAGTCGGGCGCTTTCTTACACTTATGCGGTTGGTTCATCACGGCAAACCACAGGGTATAGACGTTTCCGGGGAGCAGTTGCGTGCTGTTCAGCTTGATGGCAACGCCATCGTGGTAGCGGCGGACTTGAGCCTTAGATGACGAGACCTCGCTCATGGCTCCCTGGGAGGGATGAGTCAGCATCGGCTTTTCATCACTGACACCATTCGCGGACAGGGGCAGTAGTAGAGCAAGGGTTACCATTCTAATCGGTTTCATTTTTATATCTCCTTTCGGGGTAGATGAGGGTTCCCCAGCGGTGGTTAACGGCGTGTCGCCACCACCTCCAGATACTCACCACCGGTAATGGTAAGCAGGCCGTTTTTCACCGTGCTATTGGATTGGAAAATATGTTTTAGCGACTGACGCAGAGTAAGTTGGTCTGCGTCACTACTGCTATCAAAGGCGCGCTTGACTGGGCCAAAGTAGGTGCGAAACAGGTTCACCAGCTCATCGGCGTCAAAAGGGTATTGCCATTGGGGGTAAGTGCGAACAGTTAGCCGGATATCCGTGAAGTCTTTGCCGAGTCGCTGTTTGACCGTAGTTTGATCACCCCACAGTACCGGCGGAATTGTTTGCGATGGTGTAGGCACCAGCCTTGAGACCGCTTTAAACATTTGCGTGGGCATGCTGGTGGGGGTCCAGTTGGCCATGAATAGTTGTCCACCGGGCTTGAGCAACCGCGCAAACTCGTTGACCACGCGTTCCGGGCGAGGTGCAAACATGGCGCCGAACATCGATACGACAAAGTCATAGCTTTGATCCGCATAGGGCAGATCTTCGGCATCTCCTACGTGGAAACGGGCATTCAAGTCGGCCTTCCGGGCGCGCTCACGGGCGTATTCGACCAGATTTTCGGCTAGATCAATGCCTGTGACCTGAATGCCCGACTCGGCGGCGGGGATCGCGGTTTGGCCTGCGCCGCAGCCTACGTCGAGCAGGGTTGTGTGGGGGGCGATATCCCAGCCCTTCAGCACCTCAATAGCGCCCTCTTGCATATACTTTGCAAAGTGGCTGTAATCGCCGTCCTCCCAAGTGGCTTTGTGTTGCGCCTTGATCGCTTCTAAGGAGGGTGTGTCGTCTGATGCAATTGCAGTGTAGGTATTCATGATGAGCCTCGCGGTGTTGATGTCGGTTTGTCTGAGGCTAGTGTTGACCAACAGGCTGTCTAGGCTCTAGTACAATATTTGTACTAATGGGTACAAGGGGCTTTGTCCGACAGGAGTTTTCATCCACTTCCAATTAAGTTGCAAAGTGCTTTTACGAGTAGGGAGGTCGCTCCGTTTTTGGCTCTGTGAGCGTTCTTTATTTCTATTAAAACAAATGGTTATATTTGTGATCGGATAAGCCTGGACGCTGGGTAAACCGGGACAGATTTATTTTTCTAGGCGTACAGTCAGCGCGTGCTGGTAATGGTCGGCATCCTTATCCGTTAGCGACGATGCTGCGTCCCCATCGCATGCTGTACCACCATGCGTTTGATTGCTGGTTTGTTTTTGTCGATGCCAGTTATCGTGGTAAACAGAAAGGTGTCTACAGAAAGGTAGGTCGATTCACTGCTCTGCCTATCAAACCTTGGCCTGGATTTGTTGAGTGTGGCTATTAGTGAAAAGCTACTTGGGTACTGTGCTGGCAGGGATTTAGTTACAGAGTTTGAGAGGGGGGGACTAATGGTGACTTGTTGCGGGTGTTGTTGTAACCATAGTGTGGCCACGGATTGTAACCATAGTTTGGCCACCACTCTGAATTAGCTTCCAATTCTACTAGCTTACGTCTGCTTATGCGCCCAAAGGAGACATACGAGCCCTAGTTCCCTGGGTCTCAGTCAACGGTAAGTGTTTTAAATATTACAATTTGCTTTAAAGAGTTTTGAGGGTTTGTGTAAACATGTAACCGTTACCGTAATGGGTTACTAGGTGACCTTTGTGAATATCCAATGAGGTGAGCTTGCTTCTTAGGCGCGTGATCAGAACGTCGATGGTTCGATCGTAATAGCTCCATTCGCGGTTTCCCAGTTGCTTGAGCAAGGCTTCACGAGATAGTACTTTTTCTGATGCATCGACAAGGGCGCTTAGGACTCGTGATTCATTCCTTGTTAGGGAGGTTTCGCCGCCCGCGCTAGTCATTATTTTCATCGCATCTACGTTATATGACCAATTATCATAATGGTAACAATTTGCTTCTGGGGTTATTTGTGGTGTTGGAGCGGGGCTGCTTTTTTTCATCCGCGAGAGAATGTTTTTGCTGCAGGCGTGTATCTCACGCATCGATAGTGGCTTGCAAAAGAATGCGTCGGCACCGCTTTCGTAGCTTACAATTCGCTCGATATCGTCATTGCAAGTGCTTGTTATGATCACTCCTGCAGTGGAAAAACTGCGTAGATCACGGCAGAGGCGTTGGCCATCGATATCAGGAAGTTGAAGGTTGATAAAAACCAGGTCAAAACTACTTTTTTGGAGTAGCGACAGGGCATCGCTTCCGGAATGGGCCTGGGAGGCTAACCAGCCGTGTCCATTCATATATTCGGTTAGGGCTTGTGCATCGCTTTCGTTACCATCGACGACAAGGACTTGGTTGCCTTTATAAAAATAGTTAGACGGTTCTGTATGCATGACCAATTCTATTTATTATTTATTATTTATTAACAAAAACATAGGCTGGTTGTGAGGACCGACCCGCTTGATCTTGAATAAGGGCTACACCGCTCGGGTGCCTATCGAGTAATGCGGTTATATGTTCTCAAAATTAGAAAGGGCCGCCCCCTACCTCTTTTTGGCAAACCGCCAATTAGTGATGGCTTGTTATTCGTTAGTTCTGTCGGTTTTTACTAACTCGGCGAACCGCAACAATTGTATGGGGGGGTAGAGATTTAGTTTGCGGGCGATCTCCATGTTAATGAAGACTGAGTAGCGGCTCAGGGATGCTATCGGCAGAGTCCCGGGTTGTTGCTCTTCAAACAGGACCTTTTCAGCCTGTATAGCGGCTAGGCGCCCCACGTTGTAATACCGATTGGCCACTGCCAGCAGAGCGTCAGATTTCGTAACCATGACTTCGTAGGCGCTGGCGACAGGCAGCTTCTGAGCTGTAGCCGCTTGTGTGAATTCGTTTCGGTTCTGGCGGTTATATGAGCTGGAGCCGACGTAGATGATATCTACTTGTTGGTCAGCCATCTGTTCCATCAATTTAGGCAGCTGGCCTTCTAGTGGGGCGCCCTTCTCATCCAGTTGGTAGCTGAGTTTAACGAGTTCAAACTCCATCGTGCCTGATAGTGCCTCGAGCTTCTGTGTATTCAACGCAGAGTTCAGCTCTGAGGGGTTGTAGATCACGCCGATGCGTTTGGCATCCATATAGTCCTGTATGGCCCGGATCTGAACGTCTTCGGGAACGCGGTTTCTAACACCTGTCACTTGTGGGCGACCACTACGCTCATAGGATTCGACGATTCCGGCGCTGATGGGATCGGCGACCACCATAAACAGGGCAGGAATATCCCCTAGGTATTGCTGGCTGTCGCTGTTGCTTCTCGGACCGATCATCCCCTTGGATACAGAGGTGCCCCAAGTAACTACTAGGTCGGGCTTCAATTGACGCGCTTCGGCGAGGTATTTGGTGATATTGCTTTTGTCTCGAGCCGCGTCTCGCAGGATCAGCTCAACTGGAAGATTCTGACTCTCTAAGTATTGCTTAAAACCTTGGCAGGCTTCTTCGCAGCCTCGCCAGACTGCCATATATATGCGCGCAGGATTGTCGGGTGTGAAGCTGGCGGCACTGGTGTGTAAGCAAAATGAGAGCAGGGTTATGCCGAGCCACAGTTTATGCTTCATGATGCAAGTACTACCTTGTTGGATGATCCTTTCAGATAAATGCCCATGGTAATGCCGGCGATGATGGTGCCGGCACCGACGAACACCATTGCTTGGCCGTAGTCGTAAACCAGCAGTAGGGTTGCCACCAAAAGTGGTCCCAGTACACTGCCGATCCGCTCCGAGGTGCGCAGGACGCCAAGCGCGGTGGTGCGGCCAACCTCGGGAGTGGCTTCGGCGGCTTCCATGGCGGCGGCGATCAGAGGCGCCTTAAGGATGGCGTGGGCCGCCCCCATCATCGCCACTGCCAGCAGCAGGCTGAGCACCGAGGGCTGTCCATAGAGTGATACCAAGATGATTCCTGACAGTATGGTTCCCACGACTACCAAACCGAGCATCTGACCGCTGCGATCGGCGAACTTTGAGGCTAGGGGGCCGAGAAAAATAATGATCAGCGAATAGACCATCATCACTCGGCCGATCTCTGACTGGCTGGCGTCCATCGATACCAGATAGACGGGCACCAGAAAATACAGAAATCCAGTGAGAATAATCTTGGCGGGAATAGCGCAAAACAGCACGATGCAGACGAAACGGAGATTGCCGGCCAGGGCATAGAGGCCGCTTTTGCCCTTGAGGTTGGTGGGTTTCTGGTCGTCATCGACGTGGTCGGCTAGCATCATCCAGGCTAGCACACCGGCGAAAGTCGCCAATACGGCGGAGATCAGGAAGACCGGCTGGTAACCGATCCGGTCGGCGATAATGCCTCCCAAGGCTGTACCGCACATCGTGGCGGTCATCAGTACACCGATGAAGGTAGCCATGCTCTTGGCGCGGTTCTCCGACGACGAGATAGCGGCGATATAACCCTGACAGCTGATGGTGATAATGGCGTAGCCGAAGGCGGTCATACCGCGCCAGAAGATAATTTCGTAGACGCTTGAGGCCAGGCCGCAGCCTAGGTAGCCAGCCAAAGCGGGGACTAGTCCCCAGAGGAACAGGCGTTTATTGCCCCAGCGATCGACCCAGGCTCCGGCAAAGGGCGTGGCCACAGCAATCACAAGCATAAATACCGAAATGGGCAGGCCCGCGACCAGGTCCCGGTCCAATCCAAGGCTGGGTTCATAGAACTCGCCTACGAACAATGGCATGAACGATTTCTGCAGCTCCTCGGCAAAAGCAAAGACGAACAGGGGGATGCGGGCATCCAAGATATTGCCTTGTCTTTCACGAAACACGTTAAGCAGGTTGAACTGGCTGGCCAGCTTGCGCAGCCGGCCATTGATTCCGGATGGCACTAGGGTGTCGACATCTTCTGAACTCTTAATCGCACTGCCTTGGCCGTGGGTGACCTGGTCCAATACCTGGCGGTATCGGGTCTGTAGCTCCTGGGAATCGTCGTTGAGTTGGTGGATAAAACGTCCCATTGAACCCTTCCCGGTCAGGTTCTGGTTAACGGAAAAGTTGCCGTCTGCTTGTTGCTTGAGCAGGTGCTCCGAGCGCTTAAGCGGCCCAGAAACGTAGTACATGACCAGCACCATCACCACTTCGAATGCCACCAGCAGTACCGCGATCAAAACGATGGCGATATCGAAAAAGATGTCGGTCAGTTGGGTATGAATGAAACCCGTGTCTAGCCCTACCTGAACGGCTCCCAACGATTGCCCCTGGTTGGCCAGTACCAGATAGAGGTTTTCAGCTTTATCTTCGGCTTGGGTGCTCAATGGCAGCAGCCTTAGTAGATCTCTGCCTCCTTGCACTATGCGTTCGGTAAAACTGGCCTCAAGTGTTTCGCTCCCCGAGATAGCTTGCTGTTGTTGTTCGTTGCTGAGCTGGGCTGGGGTAACGTCACCGCCTAGATAGAGAGGTCTGCCTCCAAGGTCGGTGACTGCTACGTAGACCAGCTCGGGGTACTTCTCCACCGTTTCCTTCAGGTAGAGTTCCATACCCCTGATCTGATCGAAGGGGACGCCTGCGTTCACCGCCAGTAGCAGATCGTCGCGGACCACTTCGGCCACGGCTTCTACCTTTTTCTGGAGCTGGGGTTTCAGGGCGACATTGAATTCGGTCAGGGTGTAGGTGGCGCTGATGACCGACGCCAGAATGGTGCTCAGCAAGGTCGCTAGGAAGAGTCGGCGGTTGATAAAACCGGTCAGACCATCGGTATGCTTATTCATGAGTTGCCGTCTTTTTAGCCGTGTAAGAGTGGCCGGCATCTGCCGCTTCGACCGTCATCGCTTCAAGCTCGTCGCCGAGCTCGGCTTTTATCCGGTTGCTTTGGTCGATCTGTTCGGCAAACTGGTATGCCATCGTGCCCGGCTTGAGCTGCAGGGATGGTGATGGCTCGCTGCCGGGAGAAAGTTGACGGTTGATCAGTTTGAAGACGTTGTTGACGTCGCCGAAGGTTAGCCGAACCACCGCGACGATCAGCAGGGCGAAAATGCCGAAAATCATCAACGTCATCTCTAGCAGATGCAATTTCACCTGGGCAACGGCGCCGGCATAGGCCGATTTGTCGTAGCCGATGACGATACTGCCCATCAGTTGCTGGGCACCATCGAAGAGTTGCAGGCCACTATAAAGGGTGGTGTCTTGCTCCAGAAACCAGGATGTTTCAGAGCCTTTCAGCGCCCGGCGCAAAATCGACTCTTTATGAAGTGCCTTCAGGCTGTTCGAATCGGTAGCGAATAACACTTGTCCGTGCTGGTTGATCACGTAGATAGCGCTGACCTGGTCATCCCTTCCTTTAGCGCGTTGCATCAGTTCGGGCAGGTTGTCCATGCCACTTAGAGGCAGGCCCAGCTGCTCGGCTTTGATGATCGATCGTTCCAGAGACGTTGACATAACTTCCAGTTGAGAGGCGACAACCGTCGACATCAGACTGGTAAATTTCATGTGATTCATCAGGTATAGCAGGCCTAAGACGCTAACCAAAATGATCCAGATAGTCATGATGAGCTTCAGGTGTACTTCGAGAAACGCTTTCATTAAATGCCTTTCGATACTTCTCAATGCGTTAGGCAGTGAGCGAAATAATACGTGCGTCTTGCTTGAATTAAGTTGCTGCTCTGATCATGGGTGTTAAATGGAAAGTTATACATAAGGAGGGGTGGGGATAGTATCACCGTGTAAAAAGAGGTGAAAGCGGTTCAAACGACCGTTTAATAAAATGTAAAGATTAATTTAACATTGTTGCTTCGGATGTTTGTTTTCGGGCTCTATTTTTTGAGGTTGAGAATTTATTTCAAACATTTGTTTTTTTGGTCGTAGGTTTGTTGCTATGAAAGAGATTGGCCGAATTAAAAATCTATTTGTAGAGTGATTTAAACATTATTTTATTGTGCGGCTTGGGTTTTTTTTCGATGCCACTGCAATAAAGCCAGAATAACTATGTGGATATAAGCAGGTTTTGAAGCAGTGGTTTTGCTCAAATGTGAAGTTTTATAACATTTTGGTAACTTTCTGTGAGTCGTATATCGATTTTCAATCGATATACTGCGGTGGGCGTGGCTGCCTTTGGCTAATTGACGGCCGCTACCTAGACGAGAGCTAAACGTAGGGTTGCTGGTTTGATGCGCTTTTAAATCCACTGGGATATATGCATAGATGCCGATCTTGTTAGACCCGCAGAGCAGCAACCTGGTCATCCAGGACTCCAAGGGCAACAGTTATACGCTGGCGCGCTTGAGCTATCGTGCGGCTTTATCCGAAGTCCCTGTGTTGGAGGCGGACCTACTCTGTATAGGCGTCGATGCCTCATCTTGGCTTGGTGAGACGCTGGTGTGTGAACTTTATCGTCACCCAGGAGCGAGTCGTAGTAGTGAGCGCCGGTTCGAAGGGATCGTTACCGGGGTCAAGACCCTGGCGGGTAGCGACACCGAACGCTACAGCTGCTACCGACTCCGCATCCAGCCTTGGTTGGCGCTGCTGGCCTATAGCAGTAACCACCGGGTATTCCAGGATAAAACTACCCAGCAGATTGTCTCCTCTGTGTTTGATGAGCTTGGATTCAAGGGGCAGTATCGGGTTGATTCGATGCCCACGACCAAGCGTCCCTATTGTTTGCAGCTCAACGAGACCGACCTGGCCTTCGTTCAGCGGCTGTTGGCTGAGGAGGGGGTGCACTATTACTTCGGCAAGGACAACGATGCCAATACCCTGATCCTCCATGAAGCGGCCAACCCGTTCTCCAAATCAGACACGGTGGCGCTGGATAGCGAGACGGTACCCGGCGGTGAAAATGCCCTGGTTAGTCGGTGGGAACCGCGCTATCAATACCATGGAGCTGAGCTGGAGTTGGCCTGTTACGACGATCAACAGACCAAACTGGTCAGCAGTAAAAGTAAAAAATCCAGCTATACGCTGCCGGGTAACACCAAGCTCAAAGAGTTCCGTTATCCCGCTGCCAGCATCTCGGGAAAGATGGATGATCTAGCCGCGACGCTGGCCAGTTGTCGCCGTGCTCAGCTCGATTCCAATTATTCGTTGGTCGATGGTGATACCGACTCCGCCGAGCTGGGTGTTGGCCGTTATCTGGAGCTGGCTTCGCACCTGGACAAGGGGCAGCAGGGTGAGTACCTGCTGGTGGCGGTTGAGCACGAGTTTGTGGCCGATAGCCAGTCGGCGTTTTCGCAGAGTTGCAGCTTTACCTGCACCCCCAGTGATCATGATTACTATCCGGCGTTTGTCGAGAAGCCGAGGACTTACGGCATGCAGAGCGCCGTGGTAGCGGGCAAAACCGACGCCGAACCCGCCTCAGATAAGCAGGGGCGTATCCGTATCCGCTTTCAGTGGGATACCGAGACTGAAGGTGATGAAACCAGTTGCTGGGTCAGAGTGGCTCAGTCCATGGCTGGCAACGGTTACGGTGTTCAGTTTATTCCCCGTGCAGGCCAGGAGGTGTTGGTCAGCTTTCTCGACGGCGACCCCGACCGCCCGCTGGTTACCGGCAGCCTCTACAACAGCAAGCACAAGCCGCCCTACGCCACTCAGGACAGCACTCAGTCCGGTATCAAAACCCAGTTAAAAGCCAGCTCAAATGAGCTGCGCTTCGATGATAAGAAGGACAACGAGCAGCTTTACCTGCATGCGGCCAAGGATCTGTTGGTTGAGGTGGAAAATGATGCCGACGAGAAAGTAACGGCTGAAAAGCGGGTAGCCGTGACCAAGGACATTACTGTCAGCAGTGATCAGAACTACAGCCTGACGACCAAAGAAAATATTAACCTGAAAACCGACAAAAATTACGCCCTGGTGGCGGTGGAAGGCATCACCGTTGACGGTAAGACCATCAAGCTGGAAGCAACCGACAAGCTGGAGCTGATCGTCGGCGGCAGCAAACTGGTGATGACCGATTCAAAAATCGAGATCGAAAGCGAGACGATCAGCCTAAGTGGTAGTTCAGAGATCGAACTGGATGCAGATGAGATAGCGGTTTCCGGTGATTCCAGTGTTGATCTGACATCCGGTGACTCGATGACCCTTAAGGCAAGCTCGAGTTTTGCCGCTTCCGGTATGAATGCGGAGCTTAAAGCCACGTCGGCGGTGACTGTTAAAGGCTCGGCGTCCGCTGAGATTTCGGCCAGCGGCAACACCACCGTGAAGGGTGCGATGGTGATGATTAACTGATGCTGAAAAAAATACCTTACCAGCAGAGTCAGTCGGTGCTGCAGCGTTTCGAACTCTCCGATGAGGCCGCTGCCTGTGTTACCGGCTCCATGGCGCCTTCTGAAGTGATTTCGGCGCTGCAGACTAACAAGCTCTATATCGATCTGGTGAACTTTTTCTGCCATGGCCTGCCGATGCGTGAAGTGATCTGGTGGGCTTGTCTGGCCCTTGAGCTGCGTATGGGGGACTGGAGTGCGGAAGAGAAAAAGGTTATCGCCGATTGCAAAGGCTGGGTGCAGGAACCCGATGAAGCCAAGCGTCGACTGGCCGAACAGCAAGTGAAAAAACTCGGCGTGCAGTGCGCGCCGGGCTGGCTGGCCCAGGCGGTCTTCTGGAACGGCAGCGGTAGTCTTGCCGAACCAGCTCAACCGGTTGTACTGCCACCGGAGTTTCTTTATGCCAAGGCTGCGGCGGGTGCAATCAATACCGCATCGGTTATTCCCAAGTGGAAAGGATACGACGACTACTGCCCTCGGGTCATTGCCATGGCAGAAAACCTGGCCCGCGGTGGTCGTGGTCATCCGGAATAGGAAGAGGAAATAAAAGATGCCCTGTGCTGCCAGATCCACCGATATGCATGTCTGCCCCATGCAGACGCCGGGAGTACCGCCCATTCCCCATGTTGGCGGGCCGATCTCTGGGCCGGGTAATCCGCAGGTGTTGATTGGCAAGATGCCGGCGGCCTGCGTCGGTGAAATATGCACCTGTGTAGGCCCGCCGGACAGCATCGCTAAGGGCAGCGCTACCGTGATGATCGGTGGTAAGCCAGCGGCACGGATGGGCGATAGCACCGCCCATGGAGGCTCGATTGTGATTGGCTGCCCGACGGTAATGATTGGCGGCTGATCAGAAGATAACAGACATGATCGCCTGACCTGTTCGCCGGTCGGCGATAAGCGGCACTCACTGGCCGACTTTCAACAGCAATATACGGAACTGGTAAAGGATATTTGAGATGCCCAGAAAAGATCTGGAAAGTATTAAGGATAAGAAAGGTAAGCCGACCCTGTATCAGAATATCGACGAAAGTCTCGACCTGCAGGCGCAGCTGGATGAACTCTTTCGCCAGGCCGAGCTGGCCGATCGCAAACTTGGCAAGTTTATGTCCCAGGTGATTAAAAAGTTTCCAGGGGTCGCCGGTGCCGCCAGTCATGCGCCGCTGAAAAAGCGACGAGCGGCAGAATTAAAGGTCACTCAGCGTGGCAAGAAGGTTAACCAGCTTAAGGATATTGCCCGGGCGACTATAGAATTCAGGGTAGCGAAAGACATGTTTGCGGCGCGCGAATATATCCGTAACTCGTCTTATTTCCAGGAGATTAAGGATTTCGGCGGCGCGTTAAAAGACCGCTATACGGGGAATCCGACGGCGCAGGGCTACCGGGACGTTAAATTTTTTCTGTTAATGCCGATCGGCGGTGGCCAGGATCATCTTGTTGAGCTTCAGCTCAATATTAAGCACGCGCTGATGGCTAAAAAAACTGCCCATAGTTTTTACGAGCTACTGCGGCAGGGCGGAGCAAACTGGAACCCAGAGAAGCGTGATTCCAAGATTGTGGTGCAGAAAGATGACGTACAGGACCTGGCGCTGAAATTAAGGCATGACTGGGTAACCTGTAAAGCAAGCGGGACGTATTCACAGGAAGTTTTGAGCCGGGTTGGCGAGGTTCTGACGACCAAATTTTTTGATCATCGGGGAGAGCCCCTTCAGGAAAAGGTGATCCTGAAGAACCAGACGTCTAAAGAACAGAAGGCTTCCCGGGCATTATCTAAGCTGTGCTGTGATATTTATGAGTACTACAACAAACTGTCTAAAAATCAGCTGACAGTGCCTGCAGCGCAGATGCACAGGGGCTGATTTGGCAGCGCAAGCAGTGAACGGGTTAAACCTGTTGTTATATAAAATTTGCAGAATGTTGAGTCTCTGACCAATGGAACATTTATTAGCCGCTATATCTGAGGACGCCCCTTGCGGAGACTATCTGAAGGGTAATCGGACCCTGTATCGGGGGCTCAGAAACAGTTTTAATCTGGCCCAGTCTTCGTTTCGCCAGCTGGTTGAGTCACCCGATGCGGCGGCCAATGAGGAGCTGCTGGACAGCAATAACGACAACTGGGCGGAGCTGGCAAAACAGTGTCAAGAGCAGCTGACAGGGTCTTCTAAAGATGTGGAGCTGTTCTGCTGGCTGGCCACGGCGCAGTTGTTTAGCTCAGCCCCCCTGTCCAATCTGTCGGCGGTTCTGCAGGTGTTTGCGCAGGTGGTGGATAACTACTGGTCAGATCTGCATCCCAAACCACCGCAAGACAAGCTCAAAGCGACCAACGACGAAGAGCGGCTGCGGGAGTGGACAGAGTTCAAGCTGCGACCGTTATTGCAGCTGGTCGGGGACAGCGAAGGCACGGGGCTGCTCTATATGCCGTTGCAGATGATTACGCTGGTCGGTGGCATCGACTATAGCGGGTTTTATGCGGCCGAACGCAGTGGCGGCTTGGGCCAGCTTAAGGAACAGGCACAAAGCGGGTTGGCGTCGGAGCGGCAAGCGGTTATCGAAACTATTTGCTCGCTGGGACTGATTCTTGAGCAGCTGCAAAAGATAGAACTGAAAATCGGTGAATACTGCCTGCAGGCGGGTATCAGTGGTCTCAGCTTCCGCTTTGTGAAACAGAGTGTGGAACGGTTGTTGAATGCGATGCGTTACCTGCTTGGCGATCAGCTTAACCCCTGGCCGCTGGATAAAACCGAATCGAGCGAGGCTGGGGCGAGTGAGGTTGGAGCCAGTGAAGTTGGCGCGACAGGCGACAGTGTCAGCAGCGTTACAGAAACTTCGCAGCAGCCTGAACCGCCAACAGCGGTAGCGCAGGTCGATTCGACATCGTCGGCCGAAGCCGTGCTCAGACTGGCTCCAGGGGAGATTTACAATCGCGACCAGGCGTTTCAGGAGCTAAGGAAACTGGCCGATTTTTTCAACCGCACCGAGCCCCACAGTCCGATCTATATGCTGTTGGAGCGGGCTATTCGCTGGGGCTATATGCCGTTGCCGGATCTTCTCGCCGAGATGGTTGGTGATAACGATCAGGTGATGGGGCATATCACGCGAATGGCCGGGCTGGAGAGTATTGAAAAGACCGCTATCCCGGAGGTACAGATCAGTTCTCGGGAATTGCAGCAACACAGCCAGACCGCAGCGAATATAACGCCAGCGGCGCAACCAACGGTGAATACCGTTGAGAATGTTGCCGCGCAGAATGATTCAGCGAAAGCGGCGGACAGCAGCGTTTCCAGTTTTCAATGGTAGTTTTTTTAGACACAAGCACTAAGCAACGAAGACCCTCGTCGCAACAGCGGCATCAATTGTACTAAGGAGAAACAAATGGCTTCTATTTTTATGCGTATTGACGGCTTGGACAGCATCAAGGGTGCGGCTACGGTCGGTGAGATTGGCGGTAAGAAGGGCTTTTTCGCCCTCGACAACATGAGCTGGGGTGCTACCCGTGGCGTCAGTGTTGACGTGGGTAATGCCGCAAACGCTGACCAAGGAATGGTAGGTTTGTCTGATGTGCATATCAATCGTGCATCCGACGGCGCTTCGCCGCACCTGACCACGTTCCTGTTTTCACCAGGGGCTGAAGGAAAGACGGTTGAAATCATGCTGACTAAGCCAAGCCGTGAAGGCAGCGGCATGGACCCGTACATGGTTATCACCCTAGATAAGGCGCGGATGTCGGAATATAAGATGCGTTGCAATGATGGCGGCCTTCCCAGCGAAGAGTTCGCGCTGGTCTATAGCGCTATCAGCAAGGTGTATTACTACGAGAGTGACAGCGGCAAGATCGAGAAGGGCGATACCGTTAAGTACGATGTAACCCTGGGTAAGCTTGAATCCAAAGCGGCATAACTCGTTAATCGATAGCCAGGAGGAGATTGAATCGTGGCCTTGAATTCACAACACAAGCGTGTCAGCAAAAACCGCGTCAGCATCACCTACGATGTTGAAACTAATGGTGCCGTTGAAACTAAGGAATTGCCTTTTGTGGTCGGTGTGATGGGCGATTTTTCCGCTCACAACGACGACCGCGAAGAACTTGAAGATCGGACCTACTACCAGGTCGACAAGGATAACTTCGATACCGTGATGAAGCGGGTCGGGCCGGAGCTTAAGCTCAAGGTCGACAATACCCTGAGTGATGATGGCAGCCAGTTCGAGGCCGGCCTGAAATTCAACAGCATCAAGGATTTTGAGCCCGATGCGATCGTCTCTCAGGTCGATCCTCTGCAGAAACTGGCCGATACCCGGGTGCAGTTGAAAACCCTGTTGTCCAAGGCGGATCGTTCTCGCGATCTGGAAAAGCTGCTGAAAGAGGTGTTGCAGAGCGCCGATACCATCAATGCTCTGTCTAGCGAGCTGGGTATTGAAGCGAAAGGAGACCAGGCATGAGTACCGAAGAACAGATCGAACAAGCCACCTCGACCGCCGTCGAAGGTGAAGTGAGTCTGCTGGATCGGGCTATTGCCGCCACCAGCCAGACCCCCGCCGATACCACCAAAGAGCTGTTTTCAGTGCTGGCCGAGCAAGCGCTGGGCGGTACCGTGGTGTGGGACAATAATGTCACCAAGACGATCGAGAATGCCATCGCCGAGATCGACAAACAGATGTCAAAGCAGCTGTCGACGATCATGCAGCAGGATGACTTCCAGCGTCTGGAAGGCTCATGGCGTGGCCTCAATAAACTGGTCAAAGAGAGCGAACTTGGGCCTAGTCTGAAGATCCGTCTGGTGGATTTCCAGAAGGACGAGCTGTTGGAACAGTTCGAAGATGCGCCCGCAGTTGACCGCAGCCCGCTGTTTGACAGCCTGTATCAGAAGGAGTTTGGCACCGCGGGCGGTCAGCCTTACGGCCTGCTGATCGGCGATTACACCTTCTCCCACAAGGATGAAGATGTGGCGCTGTTGCGTTATCTGGGAGAAACCGCTGCGGCCAGCCATGCCCCTTTTATTGCCGCAGCCAACTCCGAGATGTTCGAACTCGATAACTTCAAGACCTTTGACGAGGGCAAGCCGGTTGCTGCCGGGTTCGATTCCCCGGCTTACGCGGCCTGGAATTCGTTCCGTGAAAGTGACGATGCCCGTTATGTGGCTTTGACACTGCCACAGACGCTGGCGCGCCTGCCTTACGGTGACAAAGGGCTGGCTACCAAGGCCTTCGATTATGAAGAGCTGGAGACCGATGCGGTGGGTAACCCCCGTCCCAAGGATAACAGTCAGCTGGTCTGGTCCAACGCGGCCTATGACTTGGGTCTGAAGATGACCCAAGCCTATACCGCTTTCGGTTGGTGTACCGCGATCCGCGGGTTGGATAATGGCGGCAAGGTCGAGAACCTACCTAACCTGACTTACCAGTCGGATGCCGGCGATCTACTGCAGCAGTGTCCTACCGAGGTTAACCTGACCGACGAGCGGGAGAAGGAGCTGAGTGATCTGGGCTTTTTGCCTCTGGTGCACTACAAGAACACCAACTATGGGGTGTTTATTGGTGGCCAGACCACTCAGAAGCCGAAGACCTTCACCGACCCGGATGCCACCGGTAACGCAGCTATCTCGGCGCGTCTGCCCTATATCATGGCCAGTAGTCGGATCGCTCATTACCTCAAGGTAATGGGGCGTGACATGCTCGGTTCCAATCTGGAAGCACCCGATCTTAAGAAAAGCTTGCAGACCTGGATCGACCAGTACACCAACTCCGGTGCCATGGGTAACACAGAGCGTTCCAAGACGCCGCTGTGTGAATCTCGCATCGAGGTGGTGGAGCAGCCCGGCAAGCCCGGTGCATACTCAGCCGTTGCTCATCTGCGTCCTTGGTTGCAGCTGGAAGAGCTGACTACCTCGGTACGCATGGTCACCAAGATCCCTGGTGGTTAATACTGTTTGCCCGCCCCCCGGGCGGGCATTGGATCGGTGACATCGATGTACACTCCAGACTGGCAGCAGGCGTTTAACAGCCTGGACCCGCAGGCAGAGGATTTTCTGCCTCGTGCACTGACGCTTCTTGCTCAGTGGGATCGGTCGTTGCTGGAAAGTCCGGCGGTGCTAAAGGCGGCGCTCAGCCGCCTGATCACCGAGTTGGACCGGCAACTGTCAGAGCAGTTGTCGACCGTCATGCATCAACCTGCCTTCAGGGAGCTGGAAGCGGGCTGGCGCAATCTCAAATCGTTGGTTGAGTTGCCGGTCGGCTATCAGCGTATCCAGGTCAAGCTGATGGATATCCGTTGGCAGGAGCTGGCGCAGGACCTGAACGGGTCGAGCAGTCTGCGGCGTAGTGTGTTGTACAACCATATCGGAAATCGCGAACTCAATACCCTTGGCGGCCAGCCCTACGGCATGGTCGTGATCAACCATGGCGTCTCCATGGAGATGGGTTTGGATGATGATTACGACGATCTTTATACGCTGGAGTTGTTGGGGCAGCTGGGCGCACTCTGCCTCTGCAGCTTCGTACTGGCACCGTCACCGGCCTTTTTTGGTGAAACCGGTGCTGACTGGCTGTCGGATATCCGCCGGATCGAGAAGATCCTGGAAGGCCCGGATTATGCCAGCTGGCAACGGCTACGGGCGCAGCCCTCGGCCCGTTTTCTCGGCTTGGCAATGCCGCAGGTGCAATTGCGCCAGGACTACCAGAACCACCGTATGGGCTTTGTTTTTAACGAGTCAGCGGCAGAACGCCCCGGTCTGTGGGGCAGTGCTGCCTTTGCCTTTGCCAGTATTGCCATTCGTGAGTTTAACCGGATTCACTGGTTTGGCTTTATGAAATCCCGCTGGCAGGACAGCTATCAGGGAGCGGTGGTTAATCTGCCGCCCCAGGCGGCATCCGATTCCTATTTGAAACGACCAGTGCCCGATGTGGTGCTGTTTGGCAATTTGGCGCGGCGTTATGCCGCGCTGGGGTTTATCCCCCTCAGTCGGAGCAACCTGACCGATAAGTTTTATTTTTACGGTAATAACTCGCTGTGGAAACCGGGTCCGTCCGACGCTGACCAGGTGGTCTGCCAGTTGCAAACCACCCTGATGATCTGTTTGGTGGCCCACTATCTCAAGGTGCAGATCCGCGCCATGATTGGCAGCTTTCATACTGCTGCTGAGTGCGAGCAACACCTGAGTCGGTGGCTGGACGACTACTGCAGTAATGTCGACGAAGCTGACGATAAAATCTTGGCTAAGTACCCGCTAAAGAAAGGCCAGGTGCGGGTCAAAGAGCTGGACGACGGGCACGGACGCTATGTCTGCGAGATCCTGATTCAGCCGCATTATCAATTCGATTATTTTTGTGGCGATGTGCTGTTGTCTACCGATATGGACGATCCGCGCAGCGAAGGGGGGGCTCTCTAACGATGTTGTTCTGGAAAACCTTTCTCGCCGACGAGCGTTACGACGATGACCACAGCGCGCTGGTGGCATCGGTGCAGTATCAGCTCACCCGTCTGCTGGAATCCGAAGCGCCGTTGGTCGACCTGCCGCCGAAACTGGAGCAGGTGGAGCATTCAAATATGCGCTTTGGTCTCGATTGTCTGCAGTCGATCCGCAGCCAACAGGATCCTCAGCAGTTAACCCACCGCATTGAAGAGTGGATCAGAGCCTTTGAGCCCCGCTTGTCCAGTGTCACGGTGGAGTTGTTTGAGCCGGAGGAGCAGAGCAACGCGCTGCATTTTTCGTTGCTGGCCAACCTGACGACGGCACAAGGCACCCGCACACTGGAGTTTGATTCGAAAATCAACCGGGCTGACCAAAAGCTCGATATCAAGGGGCAGGAGTTTGTCTGATCAGTTGATGCGCTACTACGAGCGTGAGCTGGCCTACGTGCGTAAGTCGTTGGCCGAATTCGGCCAGCGTAATCCGGCCCAGGCGGCGCAGCTACAGCTTCACCAGAACAGCATTGAAGACCCCAATATTACCCGCTTGATCGACGGCATGGCGCTGCTGACCGCCAAAACAGAGCAGCGCCTGGACGCCCAAGTGCCGGAGTTGGTGCAGGGTTTGCTGGCCATTCTCTACCCCGGCTACTGCCAGGTTCAGCCCAGCTATTGCGCCTTGACCCTGCAGCCCGACCCGGAGCAGCTGAATGAAAACGTGCGGCTGCCCGCAGGTAGTCCGATCAGCATTCTGTTGCCAGCGGCGGGCGCGGTGGAGTTTCGTACCCGTGCCGACCTTTGCATCTATCCGTTTACTCTGAACCAGGTCAGCGCGGAGGCTGCGCCATTCAAGCATGCGGTGCCTGGCTCGATCGGCAGCGCCGAAGCGGTGATCCAGCTCGAGCTGTGCTGTTGCGATCCCGAAGCCCGCTTCAGCCAGTTACAGGTCGAGGATTTTGATTTTTATGTCCGTGGTTTCGAGCAGAACGCCGCCAGCCTGATTGAACTGTTGCTGACCTCTACTCAGGCTATCGCGCTGTCTGATAGCCGCGGCGAGCAGCACTGCCTGGTGGATCGGGAACGGATGCAGAGCCGTGTGTCCGATACCGATTTTCAGTGGTTGCCGCGTTACGGTAATCAGTTTGCGGGTTACGATCTGCTGCGCGATTACTTTAGCTACTCCGATAAAGGCGCCTATTTCCGCATTCAGGGGCTTGGTCAGGAGCTGAAACGGTTTAGCGATAACACGGTGACCCTGAGCCTCTATGTTCGGCAGTTGCCGGCAGAGTTTCTGCGATTGTTCGATACCAGCGTCTTCAGCCTCTATACCGTGCCGGCGATCAACCTGTTTGAGCAGCGCGGCGAACCCCTTAATTATGATTTCTCCCGCCTCAGCGTGCCGGTGATCGCTGACGCCGATTCTGATGCCGACACTGAGGTGGTGTCGGTGGCAACGGTGCGGGAAGTCCTTGCCGACGGTGAGCGGGCGTTGCGCCCTTTGTACGAAGTCTATTACGGCCAATCGGCCGATGTACGGGAGTGGCAAGCCAGACAACGCTGGGATGAGAACGGCTGTCGTCATATGGAGCTGACTATTGGCTGCGATGATATTCAAGCACGGCTGCAAGCGTCGATGGTACTGGCGATGGACCTGTGGTGCAGCAATGGCCGCAGCCCCTGTCTGGTGGCCGCCGATACTGAGGCGACCAGTCAGGCCGCTATTGACCTGCCGGGGACGTTACGCGTATTGACGGCGCCGACGGCACCTCAGTCTCCGCTTCAAGATGAAGCCTTGGCCTGGCGCTTTATCGCCCTGTTGAATGCTAATTTCTCCTCGTTGTTGCAGACCGACAATCCGGTGCGGGCGCTGCAGCAGGTGTTGGCGCTCTGCTGTCACGGTCGGGACTGCCCTCAGGCAGAGGCGATCCGTGATGTTCAGTACCGGCAGCAGGTCGCCACCCTGAACGTCTGTCGAACCAATATTCTCGCCACCGGTACCGAAGTGACCGTTACTCTGGACGCGGCGAGTCTGGGAGGGCAGCAGGCGCTGTTCGCCGAGGTGTTGAACCGTTTTTTCCAACAGTTCTGCAGCTACGACCGCTATATGCAGCTCAATGTCCGCCACTTCGGCGATGATCGCATCGTAAAGAGCTTCCCTCGGGTGCATGGAAGCCAGTTATGTCTGTAACGGATGCGCTGCTTCGCCAACCCCGACAGTTTGATTTTATTCAGGTTATCCGCTTGCTTCGTCAGCTGGCAAAAACCCGGGATATCCGTCTGTTCGCCGAGCCGATGCCTGAGGGTGCTTCGTGCGAAGTGCGGGCGATCGAGCAGCTCGGTTCGCAGACTCAGATCCGTCTGGGGTTGGAGGCGTTATCTGGGGTTAAGGGGGTGCTTCCCGATTATCTGTACGAGGAGTTGCTCGCCGGTTTGCACGCCGAGAACGGGGCGTTGGATGATTTTCTGGGTATTTTCAACCACCGCTATTATCAACTGCTGCAGGGGACTCTGGAGAAGGGCAACCTGCTGCTGCGTGATGAGCGGGAGCGGCTCGAGGCGGGTTCGGTTAGCGCTAACTCGCAGCGCCATTGCCTGGCACAACTCGCGGCCCTTCCCGGTGTCACTGAAGAGCGTTCTGAGCTGTTGCGTTATAGCGTTTTGCTGGGGTTGAAGACCCGCAGTCTTGCGGGCCTGCGGCAACTGCTGCGTGATTATTTTAAGTTGCAGATTCATGTTAACGCGATCTTCCAGAGCCGCTACCGGTTGCCGGACTCCTCCCTGACCCGGTTGGGCGGCGAGCAGTCGCAGAACAACCGGTTGGGGCGGGGGTTGCTGTTGGGCCAGAGTGGTTTGCTCCATGCCCACCGTCTGGAGATCAGGGTGGAGCCGCGCGATCAACGCGAGTTTTTACGTCTGCAGGCGGACCGCCTCTTTGCCGGGCGGCTGCAGGAACTGGCTCAGGCCTACCTCAGTGAGACCACCGATTTAAAGTTTTATCTGTACGTTAAACGTGCACTGATTTCAGCGCCAATACTGTCGTCCCGTAGCGGCAAAGGCGTGCGCTTAGGCGAAGCCAACTGTCTTGCTCCTCAATCAAGATCCGAGGAATTTCACAAAATACTCTTACAGCAAGGAAAATGAATATGTCGCAGGTGAAACTGAGCAACCTGATTGGAAAGCTGGACCCTAGCCTGAGAGGGGCGCTGGAGATGGCGGCGGGTGCTGCTATGAACCAAAAGGTTCCGGCCATCGAGATCGAGCACTGGCTGATGCAGATCCTGGCGGCTAAAGATCTGCACATGAATCAATTTTTGGAGCAGCAGCAGGTGGATCCGGTTGCCCTGCTGAATGAGCTGAGTGTGCGGGTAGAGCGGTTGCTCAAGGGCTCGGAAGGGCAGCCAACGCTGAGCAAGGGGCTGAGCGATTTGATCGAATCGGCCTGGATGCTGGCGTCGGTCAATCATAACCAGCAGCAGATCTTCAGCCTGCATCTGGTGTTGGCGCTGTTACAGCCCGATGCGCTCGGTCTGAAATCACGGCCTTTGGCGGTGTTTGAAAATGTCTCGGTCGAGGCGCTGCAGTCGCAGATTTCCCAAATTAAGGTGGCCGCCAGCGGATCAACCGCTGCCGGGTCGCAAGTGCAGGGTGCGGTCGAGGGTGGTGCTCTGGACAAATACACCGTCAACCTGACCCAGCAGGCACGCGATGGCGAGATCGACCCGATCTCCGGTCGTAATGCCGAGGTGCGCCAGGCGATCGACATTCTCTGCCGTAAGCGTCAGAACAACCCGATCCTGGTCGGTGAACCGGGGGTCGGTAAGACCGCGGTGGTTGAAGGCTTGGCTTTGAGGGTGATCGCCAATGAGGTACCGGCAGCCCTGCAGGGGGTGGAGATCCACTCGCTTGATCTGGGCCTGTTGCAGGCGGGTGCCAGTATCAAAGGGGAGTTCGAGAACCGCCTCAAAGATGTGATCAGCGAAGTGAAGAACTCGCAGACGCCGATCGTGGTGTTTATCGACGAGGCCCATACGCTGATCGGTGCCGGCGGCGCCGCCGGCCAGAATGATGCTGCCAACTTGCTGAAACCGGCTCTGGCACGGGGCGAGTTTAAGTCTATTGCCGCTACTACCTGGGCTGAGTACAAGAAATATTTCGAAAAGGATCCTGCCCTGACCCGCCGTTTCCAGGTGGTCAAGGTAGAAGAGCCGGGGGCTGAAGACGCGGTACAGATGCTGCGCGGTGTTGCCGAGTCTCTGAGTAAGCACCACGGCGTGTTTATCCGTGAAGATGCGATAGAAGCCGCCGTACAACTGTCGATTCGCTACCTGCCGGCCCGTCAGCTGCCGGATAAGGCGATCAGCCTTATGGATACTGCCTGTGCCCGTATCGCTCTGACTCAGGGGGCTAAGCCCGAGGCGGTGGAGCAGCTTGAGCAGACCTTGCGCTACCTCAAAAATGAACTGGTCGCGCGCGAAACCGAGCAGGCGGTGTTTACCGAGGGTGCTGAGACTATCGCCGAGCTCAAGGCCCGAATTCTGGTTCTTGAGGCCGAGCTGGATACCCTGAATCAGCGTTGGCAGCTCGAACAGGATCTGGTGGAGCGGGTACGCGGGCTGAAAGAAGCACTGCGCCTGGGCCATGAGGCGGGCGAAGTCGACAGTAGCAAGCAGAATGAGCTGTTGGCGTTGCTGGATGAACTCTGCAGCATTCAACAGGATGAACCTCTGGTACATGCGTTGGTGGATCAGCAGGCGATCGCCACGGTGATCTCCAACTGGACCGGTATTCCGGTCGGTAACATGGTGCGCGATGAGGTGGCCAAGCTGCTGACCTTGGAGCAGGCACTGCACCAGCGGGTTATCGGCCAAGAGGCGGCTATTGGCGAACTGGCCAAGAGCATCCGTATTTCCCGGGCCGGGTTGACCGATAGCCGTAAACCGGTGGGGGTCTTCCTGATGTGTGGACCCAGCGGTGTCGGTAAGACTGAAACCGCTATGGCTTTGGCTGATCAGGTGTTTGGCGGCGGTGATAACCTCACCGTCATCAACATGACCGAGTTCAAAGAGGAGCACAAGATATCGATGCTGCTGGGATCGCCCGCCGGTTATGTCGGCTTTGGCGAGGGGGGTGTATTGACCGAGGCGATTCGGCGTAATCCCTATTCAGTGCTATTGCTGGACGAGATGGAGAAGGCCCACCCTGGCGTTCATGACCTGTTTTATCAGATTTTCGATAAGGGCAGTATCAAGGATAGTGAGGGGCGCACCGCCGACTTCCGCAATACCATTATCATCATGACCTCCAACGCCGCCGATCAGGCGATCTGCGATGTCTGTGCCGAAACCGTGCAGCGTCCGCAAACCGCCGATCTGGTGGAACAGATTCGTCCGGAATTGCAGCGGTTCTTCAAACCTGCATTTCTGGGACGGACCAGTGTTGTTCCTTACTACCCTCTTGACGATGATGAGCTCAAGCAGATTACCGAGATCAGCCTCAACCGTATTCGCAACAAGCTAGACGAGCAGTACGGTGCGACCTTCGACTGGGATCAGGCGTTGGTTGACTACGTAGTGGCCCGCAATACCGATCAGACGACCGGTGGACGGGCGGTGGAGCAGATCATCAATCGTTCGTTGATGCCTCGCCTTGCCGAGCAATGTATCTCTCGCTTGAGTGAAGGGTTGGCCATTACCCAGGTTCGGGTCGGTGCAGACAATGGAGATATTACCCTGTCCATCGTCTGATGACGGGTAGGGATCTGAGCATGGAAATGAAACGACTTAAAACCGGGCTCTGGGCATGGGCGATGACTACGCTGCTGGCGCTGCTACCCCAGGGTGCTCTGGCGGTAGAGCGGCTGAAACTGGCTACCCAGTCTTGGCCTCCCTACCAGACCCTGGTCGACGGCAAGATGGGCGGTGTGGCTCTGGAACGGGTACAGTGCTCGTTGCGACGGATGAACCAGCCTTACGAGCTGCATATGATGCGCTGGGATAAGGCGCAGTTACTGGTCGAAACCCAGAAAATGGATGGTTTTTTCGTGGGTTCCAAAAACGCTCCCCGCAGTCGTTATTCGCAGTCGTCCAACCCGGTGATCTCCGAAGCCCTGTCCTGGTTTATCAGACCGGGAGTGGAGCTGAATCTGGAGGATGAATCTTCCCGCTATCAAGCCCGCTATGGTGCCAAGTTCAATACCAGCAAGTGGCTGTTTCTGAAGAAGGGCGGTTATAACGTGGTGAAGAAGCCCCGTGATGCCGATGCCCTGTTACAGATGCTGAGCCAGGGGGATGTGGATGTGGCGTTGGAATATGAGTTGGTATTCGAGCACTCGATGAAAAAGCGGGGAATCCCGGTTGATTATTTTCGTCGTGTACCGAGCCAGAGGAAGGAGCTGAGCGTTCATTTCTCCAAGGTGTTTTTGCAGCAGAACCCCAGTTTTTTGGAGGCATTTAATCAGGCCTTGGAACGCTGTATAGAGAGTTAATTATGACGATTAGTATACAACTGGTCGAGGTTCCCGCGAACGAACAGATCAGCAATCGACAGGCTACCCTGCCCGCAGCGGGGGGAACCATTGGTCGGGCCTATAACTGCACCGTGCAACTGCCCGATTTTAACCGCCAGCTGTCGCGTATTCATGCGGAGATAACCCCTGCACCTAGCGGCGGCTACCAGGTGATGGATCGGAGCACTAACGGTTTGTTCCTGAATGGCCGGTTGCTGGGCAATAGCCGTCATCTGCCGCTGAATGATGGCGATATCCTCAAGCTGGGCGATTATCAGCTGCTGGTTAGCGACATGGGCTCGCTGTTCTCTAACAACAACGGTGCGGTTGCCGAGCCTTCGCCGCTGGAAGCGCGCAAAGAACCGGTTTTTTCGATGGATAATCTGAACGGAGACGACCAGGGTTGGCCGATGGAGGACAAAGAGCCGAGCCGGGAACAAGCAGCCCCCGCGTTTTCGGCCGCCAATGTGATGGCAGACGACCAGTTCGGTCACGACCCTTTCGACGACAATCTGGAGATGCAGCCAGTGGCCACGGCGAACCAGGCCAGTGTTGTGGATCTCGATTATTCGCCGTCATCCGATGGACAGCAGCAAGTAGCCGAAAGCTTGGTGAAATTAAGCCAGTTGATGGAGCAGCAGCAGCGGCAGCAGGTATCGCCTTATGGCCACGACCAGCTGATGGACAGCCTGCAGCGCACACTGGATCGTTTTCTGGAGGAACTGAGCCCTACCCATCTGGAGGAGGTATTCGGCGATTATGCCTCGGGCTGGGGCAATAAGGATAAAAAGTACTGGCGCCTCTATCGTAAGCAGTTCAACCGCAAGCAAGATCGAAAAGAGTTCCACCGCCAGTTTTCGGCGTTGTTCCTGGAAGAGTTGCGAGGCAAGGGATGATGCGCCTATTTGCTTTGATGCTGATGCCGTGGCTGCTGCTGCCGGGCTGCTCTTCTTCAGAGACAACGCCACGCCACTCCGAGGTCTTGAGTATCGGGGTTAGTGTCGGTGCTGACGTTAATCCAGACGGTAAGGGCGAGCCCCATCCTGTGGTGCTGCGGATCTACCAGCTCAGCGAAACTGGGATCTTTGAGGGGACCCAGTTTATTGATCTGTATAAGAAAGATCGCCAAATGCTGGGCGGGTCTATGGTCGATGTCGTTAACCTAGAGCCACTGCAGCCGGGTATCAGTCAGCAGGTGGATATCGACCTGCAGTATCAAACACGTTACCTGGCCGTGCTGGCCGAGTTTGCCGAATACAGCAACGCCAACACTAAGGCGTTGATCAAGCTATCCGAAGACCCGCTGGCGCAGTCAATGTCTATTCACGTCAGCGGACAGCAAGTCTCGATCAGCCAGCAAGAGATCAAGTCCTGGTGGCAAATTTATTAAAGGGGAATTTCGTGAGACGGCATCGTAGAGTCATTTGGCGAGAGGGGATGTTTATTGCTCCTCAGCATTTTCAGCAGCAGGATCGCCATTACCAGCATTATATTGAGCAGTATGTAACAGCCACCGGTCAGGGCAAACGCTACGGCCTTAGCGAGCTGCAGGTTGATCGTGAGCGGTTGAAGATCGGTAAAGTTACGATCACCGGATGTAAGGGCATCTTTCCCGACGGCACCTTTTTTGAAAGCGATCAGGAACTGATGCTGGAAGTGCCGGAAGCGACGTTAGAAAAGGTGATCTATCTGGCCCTGCCGATGGCGGTGGAGGGCGGACTCGAGTATGGCGGTCGGGATGATAACCGCCGTTACCTTGACCATCAGGTTACCCTTTACGATACCAGTAGCGCCGAAAGCGCCGGTGTTGACGCCGAGGTGGCTCAACCCCATGCCCGATTAATTATCGAAGGCGAAGATATTTCTGGCCTGACGGTACTGCCGGTGGCCCGGGTACTCGAGCGGCGCGAAAGCGGTGCCCTGGTGTTGGATCAGAGCTTTATTCCCGCCTGTATTCAGTACGGTGCCTCCACTCTGATCACCGAGCGGCTGCAAGAGTTGCAGGTGCTGATCGAAACGCGGGCCAATATCGTGGTTCAGCGTATCGACGCCGGCCAGGAGCGTAAGAGCGAGCAGAGCTTGCTGCGCGAGTATCTCTGGTTGCAGACCCTCAACCGCTGGTTGCCCTGGTTGAACCTGACCTTGGCCAACCCGTCGACCCCGATCGAGGAGGTCCATCAGAAACTGGCGTCGTTGTCGGCCGAGTTGTGCAGCTTTTCCCCGGCAGTGGCCGACCCGGTCAACCCGCTGGCCCGCCAGGACATGCAGGGCACCTTCAATCCCTTGTTTAGTCGGCTACGAGATCAGTTATCGCTGGTTGAGAGTGACAGCGTGCTGGAGTTTTGCTGGGATACCAACCTGTTTGAGAAGCGTCGTTTGTTACGGCTAGCGATCCCAGAAATCTACACCTTGAGCAATCATCGTTTCGTCCTTTGCGTCGAGTCCAGCATCGGTGCGGCAGCGTTGGCGCAGCTATTCCCCAGCGCCTGCAAGTTAAGCGGGCTCGGACAGATCGCCGAGGTGGTTCGCAACGGTCTCTCAGGGGTGACTCTCAATGCGTTGCCTGTTGCGCCCAATGAACTCAAATCCCGTGCTGATGTGGCCTATATCGAAATCGATAGCCATCATCCCTATTGGCTCGATATCGTCGAAAAGCGCGAGCCTCTGGCACTCCATGTCGACGGTCGTATTCCCGATCTGACGATCCAACTCTATGCATTGGGGTAATTGCTGATGACCATGGATTATCTGGACGAGGTGACCATCGAGGTGGCCCAGAAACCGGCATCGCAGGGTGGACGATCCCGGGCGATAATGCTGGAGGGCGACGCTGCCCTAAAGAACCAGGCGCAGAATCTGCAGGATCTGCGTAATTATATCCACCATGATAACCGCCTGCTGAATGCCGGTTCGGAACTGTTGTCACTGTGTGTGGCCGTTTCCCGGATGCCTGAACCCGAGGATCTGTACCTCTTTCGGCAGGGCATTAAGCGTTCGATTACCGATCTTAAGCAACGAATGGGGTCGCTGGACTACCCCCCTTCGGTCGCCGATAAAACCTGCTTTCTGTTCTGTATCGTGCTCGACGAAATGATCCTCTACAGCGATTGGGGCGAAAACTGTAGCTGGGAGAATCAAACCTTGCTGAGCGAGCTTTTCGGTATCCGTGACGGCGGCGAGCAGTTTTATCAGGTGGCCGGTAAGGCGCTGAGCCAGCCTAATCTGCTGATGGAGCTGCTAGAGCTGATCTACATTTTTCTCAAGATTGGTTTTAAAGGGCAGTATCGACAGAGCGGTCGTGAGCGTCTGGACGAACTTTGTCTGCAGCTTGAAACGGTTATTTTTCGTGATCGGCCGCCGGTGGCCCTTTGCACCAATACCCGAGTAAAACTCCCCAAAGTTCGCCAGCCACAACGCCGGGCCAAGTTCGGCCGTCAATTGGTATTGTTCCTGGCGGGTGTGACGCTAACTTGGGGTGGCATAACTTACTGGTATCAGACCAGCTTCGACCAGCGAGCCCGAGGCTTTCTTGGCTTATCGGCTTTTGCCGAGTCCAATCGGGGTGATAGGGAACAGAAGGAGGTGGTCTATTTCAGCACGGCCAGTGAGATGAACAGCACGGCCGGGCGCTCCAATGGCAACGCCAGGGCTATGGCGCCTGCGGTAGTCGCCAAGACGCCTGCAATTGCCGAGTGGGTTGTTCAACTGGCCACCTTTGACCAGCAACCGTCCGGATTCAGGTTTATCTCCGAAAAAAACTTACAAGATATGGGTGCTGAAGTGGTCGAAAAAAGAGGCCGCTTCCTGGTACAGGCTCAGGCTGAAAATCGTCAGCAGGCCAGCAGCCTCGTTGCGCTGGCGCACAGCAAAGGCATTGACGATGCGTTTATTTTTGATAATCGGTAAAACAGGTAAATAGGATGGGTTCTTCTAAGCAGACTGTCGGTCTCTTTATTCTTCTGGCCGTGGTTTTAAGTCTGGTGTTCTGGGGCTGCGCCGCTGCGCTGGGCTGGTGGCATTGGCAGTCGCCCGTCTGGCAAGTCCTGCTTAGTGGCTTGCTGGCGCTGTTACTGGCGAGCCTGGTCAGTGCGCTTTGCTGGTTTTTCTACCGGCGGCGGCAGCGCGGTGGACCCAGCGAGTCGGATGAATCGCAACGGTTAAAGCGACAGTATGAACTGCGCCAGCTCAGAACCCACTTTGATCTGTGCTGGTCACGCCAGCGGCGGCAAGGGAAAACTCCCTACACGACGCCGCTCTATTTTCTGATCAACGATGATAGCGATGCTGAGCACTTGATGCTGCAGCAGATGGGGCTTGAGCGGGTCATCAACGAAAGTCACGTCGGTGAACCGGGCATACCGGTTAACTTCTGGCTCAGCGATTTTGCGATTGTGGTTTCTATTAACGCCGGTTATGACCCTAAGGGGCTGGATTGCTGCCTGTCGGAACTGCTCAAGAGGCTCAAGAAAAAGCGCCGTCGTCAGGGTGCTAACGGCATGTTAGTCGGACAGAATGTAGCGGGGTTGTTGAACCAAAGCAGGGATGAACTGGATAAAACAGCGAGGCAGCAGCGGCTACTTATTCGAGAGATTAATCAGCAGTTGGGATTGAACCTGCCAGTTTACTGCCTCGTCACCCAGATGGGTGAGCTGAAAGATTTCTGTCAATACTTCGCCACCTATGACGATCAGCGGTTGGAAGAACCGCTGGGGGCCATGATGCCTGTCATCGTGACGCAAGGGTACGATTCGTCTTGGTTCCAGAGTTCGTTTGAAGAGTTGCAGAAAAACCTTTGTGCTCAGGCCCATTCAGGTCTAAAGGCGCAGCTGAGCTTGGAATACCGGGAGTCTATTATCGCTGGCCCCTACCAGTTCAGCCTGCTGCGAGCCGAGCTTGATGATTATTTCCGTCGGCTGTTTTTGGATGACCAGTTCGAAGATCAACACCTCAATTTCCGTGGCTATTTCTTTACCAACGCCTCGGGCGAGGAAGCTGCCGTTGATCGCCTTACTATGCTACTGGCTTCTGAGCTTGGACTCTCATCCCTGCCTGCGCCAGAGTCTGCGGCAGTAGACCGTAGCCTGTTCGTGAAGCAGTTGCTGCGTCGGAACATCGTCGCAGAATCGCGCTTGGTGGGTGTCAATCGCGGCTGGGAGAACTTCTACGGGCTGTTGCGAGTCGCTTATACCGGCGGACTCTGTCTGCTCTTCGGGTTGTTTTTATGGCTGCTGAAAGTGAACTTCGATTACTCGCAGGACTTGGATAACCGCGCCCATTTCCTGCTCGACCGGCATAAAGAGGAGTTGCGTCTCAACCAACCCAGTAGTGATGACTTAACGGCGACGATTACCAGTCTGTCGGATCTGCGTGACATGAGTCTGATCTACAACCAGCCCAAGCCCTGGTACATCATGTCCTGGTTACCCGAGCCCGATATCAGCCGGGCGGTGGAGCAAGCCTATCAGGGCGAGTTGGAGTCGGTATTTCTGGTTGGGCTGCGGGATTATCTACTCAAAGACCTCTACGTTTACGACAAGCTTGATGACAGGGTAAAGACCTTAGAGCTGTTCAATCTACAGCAGGTACTCAACAACCCCGACCGTGAAAGTACCTCGGCGCTGGTGGATTACTATGTCGGTTCTCTGCAGGCGGAGGGCGAGGGCGATGTCGCCATTTTGGAGCGTTTTCGGGCTTTGCTAAAAGATCTGCTCAAACCGGGGGTGGTACCCCCGGCGGCAGACGGTACCCTGGTCGAGCTGGTGAAGGCGTCATTGTCCTCGGAGGATCTTAGCGGCCTGTTGTACCAACATATCATGGAGCATCCGCCCTTTAGTCGACGGGTCGATATGAGACCCAGGCTGGGCCAGAACTATGCTCAAGTTTTTGATTTTACCGATACCTTCGGCGGCTACCTAATACCCTATGTTTTTACTCGTGAAGGCTTTCAGGAATTGATGAGCTCGACCGGGTTTGAGTTGGCCTCCAGCGCGATAAAAGATTATGAAGGTGTGCTGGGTAGAGTCAGCGGCAAAACCGAACTCAGCCGAATTAACCGGACGCTAAAACGGCGTTATATAGAAGACTATGTGGGTTATTGGCGGCGTATGCTCGCCAACGTTGAGCGGGTTCAAACCCCGGATTGGGGGGCGGCTCAAGGGCAATTGTCGACTGCTTCTGAACCGACCAATTCGCCCCTCAAACGTTTATATAGTCTGGTTGGCTACCACACTGATCTCGCTGCGGCAGTGGCTGATCCCGATGTAAAAGCGACGGCTGCCGCTGCTGATGGCAACACCCCAGCACCGATCACTGCCGCCGAACAGAAACTCAGGGAACGGCAGCAGAACGCGAGTAAAATCGCGAACTCTATTGCCCAGCACTTTTCCAAATATCATCAGCTTATTAGTGTGGATGATGCGGGCCTTAGCCGACTGGACTTAACGTTGCGCCAGCTCGGACAGACATTAGAGTGGTCGAAGGAGGCGGTGTTAAGCAAAAATCGCGGCCGTTATTTTCTTGATCAATTGTCTGCGGTTGACCACCTTAGCCCCCTAGCACCGATGAAAACGCTTGCCGGGAATCATAGCGATAAACTGTTGCGTGATCTGCTGCAAGGTAGCGCTGAACAGCTAAACGAATTAGCCATCGACGATGTCAGACAGTTATTAAACACGCACTGGAATCGTGACGTGATGGGGCACTTTAATTCCAAGATAAAGCCATTTTTCCCCTTCGATGTGCAGTCAGAACTTGATGTCAGCCTTAAGGCGTTTAAGACGTTCTTCGGTCCTAAAGGGCTACTGGCCGACTTCGATGAGAACTTCGTTAGCCACTTCAACACCCGAGACCAGCGATATCCGGTATTGCGCAGCTTCTTGCCAGGCAACTTCCTTCCGTTGGATGAGAGCTTCTGGCAAGCGTTGGAGGAAACGTCTCGTATACAGGAAGCGTTCTTTACAGCCGATAAAATGGGACTTCGATTCTCCATTCGTGCTCAGGATCTTAGCGCCGGGCTGACGGAGTTTTCCTTGCGGGCCAACGCCCCTTTGTATGTCTATCGAAATGGCCCCTCATTATGGACGCCTATGGTCTGGCCTGTGCCGGAAACCGATACCCGGCAAATCGATCTACAGCTGAAGGGCGGCGACCAAGTGGTGATTCAGCAGGACTATTCTGGGGTTTGGAGCTGGTTCCGATTAGCTGAATCAATGAAAGGGACCTTATTGGAAGAGGGCACGACTAGCGTTCTGTCTGCCGAGCGGGGGGAGCAATCGGCGCAAATGTTGTTACGGGTTGAGGGCGATACCAATCCTTTTGTCGCCGGTTTTTTCGGTAATCTGAGCCTTCCTCTGGCTATCTGAGTTGGTCGCTGATGCCGAGATAGTCAGGCTAATATCGGAGCTTCCGGCGGCAGGGGAATATCAAGGCGAGCCTGTTTTTATCGCGGATAATCTGTGGCGACAATACCATCGCCCCTCGGAACGATGGCATCGATTCAAGCTCGGTATCGGTCGCCAGCGACAATACTTTCTGGCCAATGAAGCGCGCTGGTTGCGCAGTTTAAACGGCCTGCCGTTGGCCACATGTCATCAGCTCGATGATATTGGGAAGTGCCGACTGTTAGTCACTGACTACCTTCCAGGGCAGACCCTGGCGATGCGGGTTCGGCAACAAGGGGTTCGCTTTGCCGGTTACGACCGAGTCATACAGCAACTCTATGATGCGCTGACTCTCTGCCACCGTCAGGGGTGCGTACATGGGGACATAAAACCCAATAACATCATCGTCGATGATGGCTCTCTTGTGTTGATCGATTTCGCCAATGCATCAGCGCTTGGTAGCCGTGTCAGTGCCCATGCTTATCGTGCCTACAGTCCCTCATACTCATTACCTAACCAGCAACGAGGCTTTGGACGTACCAGCCCACTTACCGACTGGTATGGCTACTTGATGGTACTGCGTATTGTTTTGGGCGGGGGTTTGGGCCAGCCAAATTGGCAGGCGGCGAGGCCGGTGAGAGATTGTTTCGGGCATTGGATGCGCCACAGCGGGCTGTCTGAGGATCGGTTGTTGACACTCGACCAAGTGTTGGAAGAATTGGATGAGAGTGTTTCTATCGCGGGGCAGTTTTGATGGGTAATGCCGAAAGGTGGCTACGATAGGAGGGGCGATTCAGCGAGAAGTGGCGCTCCAACTTGTACTGAATAACATCGATCTCCAGATACCCCTGAATGCACTAGATGTGGGGTGTAGTGGTCTACTAAACCCAGACACCGATTTAGGTGGTACTGTCGGCGTCTTGGTGCAGTATCTGTGGATAAGTCTTTGACGATGGTTGCTGTAGCGCTTAGCTATGAGTCATCTGCAGAGGTAGAGGTATTCGCTGATGATCAGGACCTAGAAATACCAGTGTTGCTGGGTACGCAGCAGACGCTGAGTGATTACAAAATAGAAATGTTTCCCACGTATTATGTGCTTGATGAACACAAGCGGTCATCAGTAAGTCAGTAGGGTATTCAACGGAGCTGGGAATGAAAGCGCGATTGATGTGATGTCGTTACCAGATCTGGCTATAACCATGCGATCGGAGTCGCATAGTGAGTCGGATGTAACGCATTGAATCTATGGGGATGGTGGGCCCTACTGGACTTGAACCAGTGACCGATCGATTATGAGTCGAGTGCTCTAACCAACTGAGCTAAGGGCCCCCACGGACCAACTTTTACTTCTTACTACCTTGGCGGCTCTAATTATGAGTCGAGTGCTTTAACCAACTGAGCTATGAGCCCCCATGTGTTGCTTGCTTCTATCTCTACAGCTCAGGTTCCAATTCATGAACCTAATACTGCTAGCGAGAAAGAGCGCGAATTATAGCGACCTGAGCTGGGGTAGCCAATAGTTTGTAGGAGTTTCTGCTAACCTAGACTGCAGAATGTTCTTTCTAGGTCTACGGATGGGCTGTTTAAGGCATCGGGATGGTGTTTTTATGGCTTATTGTTGCTTTATGAATCAGGCTGACCTCTTGTTGTCCCCAGGCAATGCTTGGCTTGGTATCATAGCTCGGTATCACTTCTGTTGTTTTCCCAACGAGGTCATTTAAGGATATCCATGGAAGGGCCTATCAAAACTAATAGTCTTGTTTTGCTGGCGTATTTATTTAGTGCCCAGCTAGGCTCGTTGTTAGAGTTTACCCCTGACCAAATCTCACCTGTCTGGCCCGCAGCAGGCGTCGCGCTGGCGGGCGTGTTGTTATACGGCAATGGTGTGGTTGTCGGAATATTCTTGGCTAAGTTGCTGCATCTGTGGATAGGCTCGGGTACGGCGTTAGTTTGGCCAGAAGCTTTATTGGTTTGCTCGGGTGTTGCGCTACAGGCCTTGGTTGGCGGTGTGTTAGTACGGCGCTTTGCGGGCTTTCCAAATCCGTTGGTAAGCCTCTTTGATGTAGTTCGGTTTTTGCTCTGGGGCGGGATCGTCGCCTCGTGTATCAGTGCTAGTGGCGGTATCACCGTACTGTGGCTCTATAGCCATATAAATCAGGAAGAACTGCTGTTTAGTTGGACGACCTGGTGGGTTGGCGATGCGGTAGGGGTGTTTTTTGTAACCCCTATGCTGTTGGCCTGGCTGTCTCCCCGTGTTGAACAATGGAAGACTCGGCGTTGGAGTATGACGCTATCTATGTCGGTGGCGCTACTGTTGCTGATCGGCTTTAGTGGGTCCGTCCGCTATTGGGAAGGCATCAGGCTGGCTAATCAGTTCAAGCATGAAGCCGGCGATTTACATCAATTACTCACCGAATTTCGCGATGAACAGATCGGCGTGTTGTATTCCTTGCGTGGATTTTACCGCGCCTCTGAAGAGGTGACCCGGGAGGAGTTTCGCGCTTACGTGGGGCCCGTATTGGCTCGAAACTCTGGCGTTCAGGCGCTGTCATGGAATCCGATAGTGTCGCGTCAGCAGCGTGATGCGTTTGAAGCTGAGATGCAGCAGCAAGGTTTTGCCGGTTATCTGGTGACCGGACGAGACCCGCAGGGAAGTGTGTTGATTGGTGAGGAACGGGACGAGTATGCTCCGGTTGCCTTTATTGAACCGATGTTTTTGAACCAGCGGGCGTTGGGTTATGACCTTTATTCCAGTCCGGAACGTAAGCAGGTCTTAGATCTGGCGCGTAGAAGCGGGCGGGTGGCGGCTAGCGGTGTGATGACACTGGCCGAGGGTGAGCAAGCGGGATTGATGCTAAGCCTGCCTGTTTCCTCTGGCGGTGCAAGCGTTGATCAGCTCGATGGATTCGTGGTCAGCGTTTTGCGGCTGGGTTTTGCGTTAGAGTCGTTGCTTGATAACCAATTGAAGCCAGGAATGAGTTACCGCTTGTTGGATGTTACTCGTTCTGAGCGGCTCAAGCAGGTTAGGGCTTTTGGCCTGCAACCCGATCAAGAGTTGGATGTTCAGCAGCGGCTTGCTGATCAGTTGGTCCACCCTGTCTATGAGCAGCTTTTTGAGTTCGAATTTGCCGAGCGAAATTGGATCTTGGAGGTGGTGGCAGATGGTCGGTATCTAATGGCTAATCGTCACCTGCCTGCTTGGTTTTTGCTGCTTAGTGGTTTTTTAGTGGCTTGCCTTGTCGGGGTCTTTGTGACGCTGATGACCGGGCGTGATTATGAATTGCGACGATTGGTAGTCGAGCAGACCACTGCATTACGGCAACGCGAAGAACGTTTAAGAATGAATCAGTTTGCGCTGGATCATATGGCAGTAGGGGTGTACCTGATCAATCAGCTTGGTCGTTTTGTTTACGCTAACCAGACCGCCTGTAGCGATCTGGAATATACCCAGGATGAGATCCTGAATATGGACGTGGCCGACGTCAATCCTTGTTTTGATATGAGCCAATGGCCTGCGCATTGGGACAAGCTTAAGCGCGATGGTATGTTGCAGTTTGAAACGACCCATCAGTCCAAGCATGGGCGGTTACTAAAGGTTGACGTGGTTGCGAACTATTTTGAGTACTCTGGCGGCGGCTACAATCTGGCCTTTGTTAGGGATATCAGTGGCCGTAAGACACGAGAAGTTGAACTGCGTAAGTTGTCGGCGGCGATAGAGCAGAGTCCCGTGTCGGTCATGATCACGGATTTGGAAGGAATTATCGAATACGTAAATCCTGCCTTGCTGCGTATCACCGGCTACAGCAGTGAAGAGGTATTGGGCCAAAATCCGCGACTGTTTAGCAGTGGCCGAACAGCCGAAGCCGTGTACGCCAATATGTGGCGGGTACTCAGGTCGGGTGGGGTGTGGTACGGCGAGTTTTGTAACCGTTGTAAAGATGGCAGCCTGATCTGGGAGTCGGCATCGATTACACCTGTTTTTGATGAGGCCGGCGTGCCGAGCCATTATTTGGCGGTGAAGGAGAATATTACCTCGAGTCGCCGTGCTCGGGAGCGACTGAGGCAGAGTGAGCAGATGCTCAACAGGGCTCAGAGTCTGGCTCATATCGGCAGCTGGAAGTTAGATTTTTCGACCGGCAAGCTGTATTG
This sequence comes from Halopseudomonas sp., assembly GCA_036960405.1. Taxonomy (GTDB): domain Bacteria; phylum Pseudomonadota; class Gammaproteobacteria; order Pseudomonadales; family Balneatricaceae; genus Motiliproteus. The sequence goes on from JBALWS010000012.1 coordinate 39,469, forward strand.
GTCGGATGAGACCTGTCGAATATTTGGCCTTCCTCCAGATAGTGCGCTGGATTATCAAGGGTTTTTACGGTTTGTTCATCCCGATGATCAGGAGCGGCTGGATGATGCCTGGTTGGCAGCGCTGGATGGCGGTGAGTACGATATCGAACACCGGATCATTGTTGCGGGGGAGGTGAAGACGGTCCAGCAGCGGGCGGAGTTCGAGTTCGATGCGCAGGGTAATGCCCAGCGAGGTATCGGTACCATTCATGACGTGACCGAGCGTAAGCGCACCGATGCCGCGTTGCAGGACAGTGAACTGCGCTATCGGTCGCTGGTGACCGCGCTGTCGGAGGGGGTGATGCTGCGTGAGGCCAATGGGCGCATCGCGACCTATAACCCTGCTGCCAGTCAGATTCTCGGCGATACGTTGCAGGCCATGCAGTGCAGTGGTCCAGGGCAAGGCGTTGTTCAGCTCTATCGTGACAATGGTGAGCCGCTGCCGGGGAATGAATACCCCTCAATGCTAACCCTGGCGACCGGAGAGCCTTGCCGAGATGTGGTGGTGGGCGTCGAGCGGGTAGAGGGTGGACGAATCTGGCTGAGTGTCAACACCGAACCGTTGTGTCATAAAGATCAAACCAAGCCTTACGCAGTGGTGATCTCCTTCCAAGATATCACCCGACGGCGTCAAGCTGAGCAGGACTTGAAAGTGTTGGCCACCACCGACGCGCTCACCGGGTTGCTCAATCGACGCGCCTGCGCTTTGGGAATAGAGCAGGAGTTGGCCCGCTGTAAACGACTACCTTCTCATCAGTGCGCACTATTGATGATGGATCTCGATCACTTTAAATCGATCAATGACCGTCACGGTCATGCAGTGGGGGATCTGGCTTTGATCCATTTTACTAAGTTGTTGAAATCGTCGCAGCGTGAAATCGATACGGTTGGGCGTTGGGGCGGCGAAGAGTTCGTGATGTTGTTGCCCGGAACCGACTTGGATGGCGCCAAGGCTTACGCTGAGCGACTACGAGAGCAGTTGTCAGAGTCGTCTGTAGCAGGAATCGGTGTGGAGCTGAGGCTTACCGTGAGCATAGGCGTGGCATTGTTAGACCCGGATGACCTGTATTCTGATGCGGCCTTGGTACGCGCCGATGGTGCGATGTATCGAGCCAAAACTGAAGGACGAAACCGGGTGATTACACAACAGGATCTTCATTGATGGCTTACGATATCGATAACCGCTTAGTGGTTGGTTTAGCATCCAGCGCCCTGTTTGATCTGGAGCAGTCCGATGCAGTGTTTCAGGACAAAGGCGAGCGCGCTTATCGGGTGTATCAGCGTGAAAATCAGGAGCAGCCGTTAAAGCCAGGAGTAGCCTTCCCGTTTGTACGTCGACTGCTGGCATTAAATAAGCTTGACCCTGACAACCCGCCGGTCGAGGTGGTGCTGTTATCGCATAACGATCCGGATACCGGCTTGCGCGTGTTCAAATCGATCGAACACTATGGCTTGGGAATATCCCGGGCCGTATTTCAGCAGGGACGGTCGCCTTATACCTTTATCCCCGCATTCAATATCAGCCTTTTTTTGACCGCCAATGAAGACGATGTGCAGCAGGCGGTGGCGCGTGGGTTGCCGGCAGGGTTGGTGCTCAAGTCGCAGGGTAGTGATGATACCGATGATGACGAGTTGAGGCTGGCGTTTGACTTTGACGGGGTGCTGGCCGACGACGAGTCTGAAGCGGTTTATCAGGATGGCGATCTGGAAACGTTTAAGCGGCATGAAGTTGAGCATGCCGATGTGCCGCATAACCCTGGACCGCTGAAAGAGTTTTTGGCCAAGATTGCTCAGATTCAACAGCTGGAGCAAGAGCGTGCCGAGATTGATAGTAGTTATCAGCCCAAGCTGCGCTTAGCGATCGTGACCGCCCGCAATGCCCCTGCGCATGAACGGGTGATCAATACCATGCGCAGTTGGGATCTGATGGTCAACGATGCTTTCTTTCTTGGGGGTGTTGAAAAAAGACGGGTGTTGGAAGTGTGGGCACCGCATATCTTTTTTGACGACCAGCGTGGACATCTGGATGCGGCGGCATCGGTGTCACCCTCGGTGCATATTCCCTTTGGTATCGCCAATCGTTGAACGGGCCTGCTCTATAGTTAAAAGCTGTTGAAACTCTGCAGCTTAGTAGTGTTCTATTGCTGTCTCATATAAAAGGGTTTTACTGCAGTTATGGATAATCTGATCTCCATTATAGTGATCTCGGCAGCCCTGTCTTTGGCGCTGAATGTGACGCTCAAGCGCTGGCAGGTGGAGCCTGTGATCGGCTATATCATCACTGGGATGATCGTCGGCTACGGTTTTGACCTACAGCATAATGCCAGTCTTGAGCTGGTGGCCGAATTTGGCATAGTCTTTTTGATGTTCACTATCGGCCTGGAGTTTTCTCCCAAAAAGCTCCAGCTGATGAAAAAGGAGGTGTTCGTCTACGGTCCGGCGCAATTGCTGATCACTGCGGCGGTGTTCTTTGGGCTGGGGCATTGGGTGTTCGGCATGGCGTGGCCGGTTAACCTGATTATCAGTCTGTCGCTATCACTATCCTCGACCGCTATCGTTCTCAATCTGTTGACAAAAAATCGCAAGATTGGCCAGCCGCACGGTCGTAATTCTGTCGGGGTGTTGCTGTTTCAAGATATTGCGGTGATCCCTATCTTGTTGATGGTATCGATATTGGCTAGCGATCAGCAGAGCATCTCTGCCTTGCTGTTGAGTACGGCTATCGATGCGGTGATCGTATTCTTGATTCTGTTTCTCGGTGGACGGTTCGTGACCCCCTACTTGATGGAATACGTGGTCGGTACCCGTTCCAGTGAGTTATTTGTCGGGGTGATACTGTTGATTGTCGTGGGCGCAGCGCAGCTAGCTCATGGGTTGGGTTTTTCCTACTCGTTGGGCGCTTTTTTGGCGGGAATGGTGATCGCTGAAAGCCATTATAAACATCAGGTTGAGGCTGATTTAGCGCCATTTCGTGATCTGTTGTTAGGGCTGTTTTTTATTACCGTCGGGATGCAGGTCGACCCACTGTTTGTGGTCGGGTACCTGCCTTTTATCTTGGCGGTGATGTTGGGCTTGTTAGTGGTCAAAGGGTTGGTGCTGTTTGGACTGATGCGGCTGTTTAATAATGCCCGGATTTCGATGAAAACAGCCCTGTTGCTGGCTCAAAGCGGCGAGTTTTCATTTGTCGTGTTTGAAACGGCTCAGGCCAATAATCTGTTTACCGATCCCGAGCTGGGGCAGTCGCTGATTATGGCGATTGTGTTAACGATGATGCTGACCCCGTTTGTGTTTCGCTATCTGGATTATATTGTCGATAAACTGTTGCCCAAGAGTGATGCAGATGACGCGGGGCTTGCTGAGGCGGAGCTGGAGCTGGAGCAGGGTCACATGTTGGTGCTGGGATACGGCAAGTTAGGGGAGCGGGTTGGAGCCCTGCTGGCGCAGCAGGGGATCCCTTTTAGTGCGATCGAATATGATGCGAGCAACTACCGCATGGCTCATGATCGAGGCGAGCCTGTTTACTTTGGCAATGCAGCGCGTCGCCAGATGTTGGAGCAGATGCATCTATCACAAGCCCGTGCGGTGATCGTCGCGATGAGTAATCAAGCGCGTATCTCGTTGGTGGTGCAGTCGATCCAGGCGTTGGCGCCGAGTGTTCAGGTGTTGGTCTGCGCGGCCGACCGAAACCATGCTTTGGAGCTGAAGGCGATCGGCATCGATGACCCGGTCGATATTCTTGATAAGGGGGCAGAGGCATTGGTCGAGCGAGCGCTGAGTCCTCGTTGAGCCCTTATTGAGGTAACGATGAGTCGGTAGCTAAGCGCGCTTGATGCATAAAAAAAACCGGATCATAAGATCCGGTTTTTTTGATTCAGCTGTTGCTGCTTTACTCGTCGAGGAAGCCGCGTAGGTGGTCGGAGCGCGATGGGTGACGCAGTTTGCGCAACGCTTTGGCTTCGATCTGACGAATCCGCTCACGGGTAACATCAAACTGCTTACCGACCTCTTCTAGCGTGTGGTCGGTATTCATGTCGATGCCAAAGCGCATCCGCAGTACCTTGGCTTCACGGCCGGTCAGTCCAGACAGGATGTCACGGGTCGCCTCGCGCAGACCTTCGCTGGTAGCGCTATCGACTGGCGAGTGAACCGCCACGTCTTCGATAAAGTCGCCCAGGCTAGAATCTTCGTCGTCGCCGATCGGAGTTTCCATCGAGATCGGCTCTTTGGCGATCTTGAGTACCTTGCGGACTTTGTCCTCGGGCATCTCCATCCGTTCTGCCAGCTCTTCTGGGGTGGCATCGCGGCCCATCTCTTGTAGCATCTGGCGTGAGATACGGTTGAGCTTGTTGATCGTTTCGATCATATGCACTGGGATTCGAATCGTGCGGGCTTGGTCTGCGATGGACCGAGTGATCGCCTGGCGAATCCACCAAGTTGCGTAGGTGGAGAACTTATAACCACGACGGTATTCAAACTTGTCTACCGCTTTCATCAGGCCGATGTTGCCTTCCTGAATCAGATCGAGGAACTGCAGGCCGCGGTTGGTGTACTTCTTAGCGATAGAGATAACCAGTCGAAGGTTGGCTTCGACCATCTCTTTCTTGGCACGGCGAGCACCGGCTTCGCCGATCGACATGCGCCGGTTAACTTCTTTAATCTGGATCAGGGTCAGTCCAGACTGTTGCTCAAGGTGCGCCAGTTTGCGCTGTGAACGCAGCAATTCAACCTTGCTGGCGATCAATCGGCTGCCGCAGGGGCCATCTTTGGCGCAGAGCGATTCAACCCACTCGTTGTTCAGTTCGTTGCCTGGGAAGGATTTGATGAACTCTTTACGGGGCATGCGGCCGCGCTGAGTACAGATCTTCATGATGTTGCGCTCTTCGGCACGAAGCTGTGTAACAACCCGGCGAGAGACTTGAACCAGTCCGTCAAATAAGCGAGGGACTAGCTTCAGCGGGGCAAAGATTTCGGCCATAGCGGCGATCGCTTTGTCTGCCTGCTTGCTATCACGGCCATGCTTTTCAATTGTTTCTACGACGATATGGTAGTGCGCTTCCAATGCGTCAAAGCGACGTTTGACCTCTTCTGGATCGGGTCCGGTAGGGCCTTCTTCCTCATCGTCGTCTTCGGTGCCGTCTTTAACGACGGGTTTGATCACCGGGGTAGGAGGCGTGTTGTCGTCATCGGGATCGATAAAACCGTTGAGGACATCGCTAAGCCGACCTTCCTCTTCTTGCGAGGCTTCGTAAGTGGCGAGTACCGTCGGTACGGCGCTGGGGTAAGACGCGAGTGCGGACATCACGCCGCGCAGGCCTTCTTCAATGCGCTTGGCTAAGATGATTTCGCCTTCGCGCGTCAGTAGCTCGACGGTACCCATTTCGCGCATGTACATCCGCACCGGGTCGGTGGTGCGACCGGCTTCGCTCTCAACGGCTGCCAACGCTGCAGCGGCTTCTTCCGCTGCGCTGTCGTCGGTGGAGTTGCCTTCGGTAGCAAGGTCGTCGGCATCGGGTGCGACCTCCGATACTTTGATACCCATATCGTTGATCATGCGAATGATTTCTTCGACCTGATCAGGATCAGAAATATCTTCGGGAAGATGGTCGTTGACCTCAGCGAAAGTCAGGTAGCCCTGCTCTTTTCCCCGTGCGATCAGTTCTTTAAGTCGTGACTGCTGCTTAGACTTATCTGACATGGAAGCGTATACCCAGGTTCGAAGGTTCAAAAAATAGCCGCATATTATATCGATGTTGACGGCAAAACGCTATAACTGGCTATAGCTTAGACTAGTTTAGTTTCGCTTGTTGCGACGGTCGCGTTGGCGTAAGAATTCCATCTGTTGCAATGCGCTCTGTTTTTTCTGTTCGTCTGTTAGTGGGGTTTGTTGATCAGATTTCAACCCTAGGCGGTATTCTTCGCACAGTGCTGCCAATTCGTGCAGGCAGTCGATGAACTCTCGCTCGAGTTGTTCACCCGGCGGGATGAGTAGTTCTTTGCGGCCCAGGTGTTCGACGAGGTCGCTAAAGTTGCTGTCGCGCCATTGCATGATGATCAGTGCGGTATCGGTGTTGGGTGCATTGCGTAGCTGCTCGATCAGAGCTTTGAGCAGGCTCAGTTCGGGTGTCTGGATGGTGCCGAGGGCGTCGGAGGTTTCCAGATCAACTTTCAAAGCAAGTCGAGGCAGGTGTAGTAGCATGTGTAGAGCGCGGCTGCAGGCTGACGCGGTCGCAGGGGTGTTGAGCGGTGCTGTGGGCTTGTCGAAGCCGCGCTTAAAAGGGGCTTTGAATGACCGTTTTGAGTTTTTTTGCTGAGACTTCTCGCCCGAGTAGTTGTAGTCATAGCTGTAGTCGACTGGAGGGCTGTCTTCCATTTGGTAGTCGTTGGGCGGGTATTGAGGGGCAGGTGGTGCTGTTGCTTGCGGCGCAGGGGTTATGGTCTGAAGATTGATGCCGCTTATCTCCGACAGTTGTTTGCGCATCTGCTGCTGAAAGAACTGTCCCGGGATCTTTTCAATCAGTGGTACGGCTAAAGCGCCGAGTCGAGCGCTGCCTTCGCCGCTGCCCAAATCGATCCCTTCTGACAGGTTGTCGAACAGAAATTGTGACAGCGGTAGCGCCTGCTCGATACGTTGATTGAAGGCGTCGCTACCCTCGTTGCGAACCATGGTATCGGGGTCTTCGCCGTCGGGTAGGAATAAAAAGCGGGCTTGGCGGCCATCTTCCATCAGTGGTAGGGCGCTTTCGAGCGCCCGCTTGGCTGCTTTGCGCCCGGCATTGTCACCGTCGAAACAGAACACCACTTCGGGCATCAGTTTGAACAATCGCCGCAGGTGGTGCTCGCTGGTGGCGGTGCCTAGCGTCGCGACCGCGTTGTTGATGCCAAACTGTGCCAGGGCGACAACATCCATATAGCCCTCAACGATGATGACGCGGTGTAGTTCTCGGTTGGCTTGGCGGGCTTGGTAGAGCCCGTAAAGCTCTTCGTGCTTTTTAAAGGTGAGGGTTTCCGGCGAGTTGAGGTATTTCGGTTTCTCGTCGGTTAGTACGCGGCCGCCGAAGGCGATCACGCGGCCACGCATATCGACGATCGGAAACATGATTCGATCGCGAAAGCGGTCGTAGCACTTTTTCTCTTCCGGCTTTTGGATCACCAGTCCGGCTTCATCGAGCGCGTTTTGCTGCTCGTTACCGATCAGTTTTAGCAGGTGGTCCCAGCCGGGTGGGGCGTAGCCGATGCCAAATTGTTTGGCGATGCTGCCGCTGAGACCGCGTTGCTTGAGGTAGTCGACCGCCTTGTTGCGTTCGGGATGGCAGCGGAGTTGTTCTTGATAGAAGTCATCGGCGCGCTGGAGTAGTTCGTAGCTGCGCTGGCGCTGTCGGTCGTGCTCGCTGTGTTCGTTGGCTTGGGCGGGGATTTCAAGCCCGTGGCGTTTGGCGAGTGTCTCGACCGCTTCGCGAAACTCAAGTCGGTCGTACTCCATCACAAAGCCCAGGGCGTTGCCGCCGGCGCCGCAGCCAAAACAATAGAAAAACTGTTTTTCAGGATTGACGCTGAATGATGGGGATTTTTCCTGGTGGAACGGGCACAGGCCTGAGTAGTTGCGTCCGGTGCGCTTGAGTTGCACACGCTCTTCGACCACGTCGACGATGTCGGTGCGGTGAAGCAGGTCGTCAATAAAATCTTGCGGGATACGTCCGGCCATCGCGCTCTCGATTGCGTGTCTATCGGTCTGTGTGTCGCTGTCGGATCGGCCCAGGCGTGTTGAATTTCCTGTTTAAGGCCCGCTGTTAGGGTAACAGTAACTCGGCCTTGGTGTCAGCGTGGCTTCGCGTTGGCTGGGCTAGCTGAGCTTTGCTTTGATCAGTTTGCTGACGGCGGCTATGTCGGCGCGGCCTTGCAGTTGGGGTTTAAGAATTCCCATGATCTGGCCCATCTCTTTCATCGAGCTGGCACCGGTGCTGTTGACTGCTTGATCAATCAACAAATTTATTTCATTGTCTGTTAGCTGGGTAGGAAGAAACTGTTTAATCACCTCCAGTTCTTTTCTCTCTACCTCAGATAAATCATCACGACCAGCAGCGTCGAACTGACTAATCGAATCGCGGCGCTGTTTCTGCATTTTATCCAGAACAGCGAGGACTCGAATATCATCCAGTTCAATGCGCTCGTTGACTTCAACATCTTTAATGGCCGACAAAATACCACGCAACGTCTTCAGGCGATCCTTGTCTTTGGCTCGCATGGCGTCTTTCTGAGCTTGTTTGAGTTCAAGCTTGATGGCGCAGTCGGTCATAGTTAACGGTCTGTTAGGTTGATGTCGAAGGCTTACGTGAGCTAGGTCTGTTGGTACTTAATCAGTGTTGCCGACTTAGTACAAACGAACGCGACGGTTGTTCTCGCGAGAGACCTTTTTAGCGTGACGCTTGACGGCTGCTGCTGCCTGGCGCTTGCGAACTGTTGTAGGCTTTTCGTAGTGCTCACGACGACGCACTTCGGCCAAAACACCAGCTTTCTCACAAGAACGCTTGAAACGGCGCAGAGCAATATCAAACGGCTCGCTATCACGGACTTTTACACTTGGCATTGTCTTACCTTAAATTATCGATTTAAGCGTTATCTGCCCACGTAGCGATCAGTCGCAACGCACCACAGATACCCTTCCCTGAAAAAATTCAGGGGCACGTATTCTAATCCTGACGACGATGGGATGTAAAGCCCGCCAGCTGATTTTGATGGCATCGTCTTGCAGGGCTGGTATCATGCCGCCGCTGACCTATAAACAGTAACCATCAAAGCTACCGCGTGGGTGCGCGGGGCTGCTTAGAGAATCGATATGCGAGTATTGGGAATAGAGACCTCTTGTGATGAGACCGGCGTCGCGCTTTATGACAGTGAGCAAGGTTTGCTGGCCGATGCGTTGTATAGCCAGGTGGCGATGCATGCTGAGTACGGCGGTGTGGTGCCTGAATTGGCCTCGCGCGATCATATTCTTAAGCTGGTACCGCTGATCCGGCAAGTGCTGACCGAGGCCAATTGCGACAGCTCTAGTGTAGATGCGATTGCTTATACTGCCGGCCCGGGGCTGGTTGGAGCCTTGATGACCGGGGCGTCGCTGGCTAGTGCGCTGGCGATGGCGTGGCAGGTGCCGGTGTTGGGTGTGCACCACATGGAGGGGCATCTATTGGCCCCGATGTTGGAGGAGTCTCCGCCCGCATTTCCTTTTTTGGCACTGCTGGTTTCCGGTGGCCACACTCAATTGATGCAGGTTAACCGTTTGGGTGATTATCAGCTGCTGGGTGAATCACTCGACGATGCCGCCGGCGAAGCATTCGATAAAGCCGCTAAAATGCTGGGGTTGGCGTATCCAGGTGGGCCTTTGATCGCGGCGCGAGCTGAGCAAGGCACCCCCGGACGGTTTAGATTCCCCAGGCCGATGACCGATCGTCCCGGGCTCGATATGAGTTTTAGTGGGCTGAAAACGTTTACTCTCAATACCACCGAGAAACTGCGGCAAAGTGAAGGCTTAACCGAGCAGGATATCGACGATATTGCGCTGGCGTTTCAGGACGCGGTGATCGATACCCTGGCGATTAAGTGCCGTCGTGCGCTACAGCAGACCGAGATGAAAACGCTGGTGATTGCTGGCGGTGTCAGTGCTAATAAGATGCTGCGAATTAAACTCGACGAGGTGGCGGCCAAGTATGGGGCAAAGTTGTTTTATGCTCGTCCTGAGTTTTGTACTGATAATGGTGCCATGATCGCTTATGCCGGATGCCAGCGCTTATTGGCTGGCCAGCGTAGTGATCTGAAGATTCAAGCTAGGCCGCGCTGGCCGATGACCGAGCTGGCGTCTGTTGGTTGAGACGGTGGATTCACAGTCGCGGTTCGCTGCCTTGTAATAATTGACTGATATTACTCCAGTGTCGTAGCACTAATAGCAGCGTCATCACGCTGACAATCGCTAGATAAGCCGGCGCCAGCCAGAAGCACAGTAGCGGGGTCATGAGCGCAGTCACCAAAGAGGCGAGCGAGGAGATGCGAAATGTCCCTGCTACTAATAGCCAGATGCTGAACTGGCCCAATGCCAGCAGTGGTTGCAGTGCCAAGCAGGCACCGAGATATGTTGCGACCCCTTTGCCTCCGCGAAATTGAAAATAGATCGGGTACAGATGTCCCAGCATTGCGCAGAGCCCGCACAAGGCCACGAAGCTGGCTTCCAGATTCACTTGCAGCGCCAGCCAGATGGGCAGTGCGCCTTTGAGTAGGTCTGCCAGAAGGGTAATCACTGCCGCACGATGCGAGCCGGTACGCCAGACATTGGTGGCGCCGGGGTTGTTGGACCCTTGGGTGCGCGGATCGTTTAGCCCGAGTAACTGGCAGACCAGCACTGCGCTCGATACCGAGCCCAGTAGGTAGGCGGCCAGCAGCATGAGTAAGGCGGTGGTGGAAAAGTCGAGTGCCATTTTCTTTTCAGCGCAATAGATAGAGATGCATTAGTATCAGAACCCTCAGCCCAAGTAAAAGCGCAAACCGCGAACAGTGATAGGAGTCGCTCGATGGATATCGTCTATATCAAGGAGTTAGAAGTGGAAACCGTGATCGGTATCTACGATTGGGAGCGTAAGATTCGGCAGCGGGTCAATTTGGACCTGGAGATGGGGACCGATATTCGTCAAGCTGCGGCCAGCGAAGATATAGAAAACACGCTTAACTACAAGAGCGTCAGTAAGCGGCTCATCGACTTTATCGAGCACAGTGAATTTTTACTGGTTGAGACCATGGCCGAGCAGATCGCCCAGATCGTGCTAGATGAATTTCCCGTCCCTTGGTTGCGTTTGCGTTTGGGTAAGCCGGGAGCCGTTCGCGGGGCCAAGGACGTTGGGGTCATTATTGAGCGTGGAGCGCGTGGCTAATGTCAAGGGTTTACCTGAGTGTCGGCAGTAACATCGATCGCGAACATTACGTTCGAAGCTGTCTCGATGCGCTCGCAGCAGCTTATGGTTCGTTACAAGTCTCAAGTATTTATGAAAGCGAAGCGGTCGGCTTTGAGGGTGACCTGTTCTATAATTTGGTGGTCGGTCTCGACACCGAGCAAAGCTTGCCACAGCTATTTGGCTTCCTACGCCAGCTCGAACACGACCATCAACGCTGTCGCAATGCGGTGAAATTTAGCGCCAGAACGTTGGATGTCGACATCCTGGTCTACGATGATTTTGTTGGAGAGTTTCGCCTGGAAGATGGCAGCGGCGGTGTACTACCGCGCGCTGAAATTACCCGCAATGCGTTTGTGCTGCAGCCGATGGCCGAGATCGCGGCAGAACTTGTGCACCCGCAGTTAAAGGCGAGCTATCGGCAGCTTTGGCAGCAGTTCGACAAACAAACACAGCGTCTGTGGCCGGTCTCTTTTATCTGGCGTGAGCAGGAGCTGTCGTCGCTTACTCCCCCCCTCTCTAATAAAAAATAAATAGGTAGATCAGTAATCCTGGTAGTCACGGAAAACACTGATTTTGCCATCGTGTGATTGCGCATAAACTTTAAACGCATCTTGACGAGCGCCTTTCCAATCCATTCCCGGACCGCCCGATGGCATCCCCGGAACTGCCAGTAAACGGGTGTCGTTGCTGCTGGCCAATAACGCCTTGATGTCCTGAGCCGGGACGTGTCCCTCGATCACTTTGCCGTCTATCACTGCGGTATGACAGGAGGCAGTCTGCTGCGGTACCCCGTGTTGCTGTTTTATCGGGTCGACATTGTCCATCTCGATACTTTTAACATTGAAGTTGTGCTCTTTGAGATGATCAATCCAGCCTTTGCAGCAGCCGCAAGAAGGACTGTGGTAGACCGTGATGTCGTGCGCTGTTTCGGTTTTTCCCTGTTTCCACGCTGGATTTTCGGCAAGGGCGGGCGTAGTCAGGTAGATCGATGTCGCGAGTAAAGTGGTTGTTAATGCTGCTTTTTTCATATTATCTCTCGAAGCTAAATCGGGCTGATGCTTGTGCGCTTATCGTGCTGGCTGCCAAGCCGTGCGTCCACTGATCTGATCCGTTATCGCGTCCATGGTTCCCGATATATTTAATGTATGGCAGCTGGGGATGATGTATACCCATTCTAAACTAATGGTTAATTGGGTTGCGTACGATATACTGCACAATGGTAGCTAGGCGACGGATTGCGCTGTGAAGACTAATTAGGAAGTATAGATTTAACAGAGCTCGGCCTATGAAAATTGACATGCTTAAAGACGATCACCATCGCTTAATAGTCATTTGCGAGAAAATTGATACGTTCTATTTTGATAAGCTCGATGAGTCCCGGATCAAAGACATCTTTTCACTGCTCAACAGCTTTGTTGAGCAGTTAGATGCACACCTGTTGTGTGAAGATAAATACCTGTATCCGTATCTGATAAACCAAACTCAGACCGATGTCAGTCGGGTAGCCAGTAATTTTAAGAATGAGATGGGCGACCTATACCATGCGGTGGAGGCTTATTTCAGTAAATGGAACTTTGAGACCGCGTTGGTCAATAAAATTGCCTTTATTAGTGAACTCTGCGATTTGATGGGCCGCATCCGTACTCGAATTCGCAAAGAAGAGGCGGTGTTGTTTCCGCTGATGGCCAGTAGCTAAGCTCGGTGCTGCTTAATGGTTGCGGCGCAACGATTTCAGCGTAGCTGTCGATATATCTTCTAATTGAGCCGCGTATTTCCCAGAGCGCTTCATGCCAGCTAAATGGTCGTCAACCTGGTCAATCAGCTGACTCTTCAGCGGCGACCGGTTTGACACCATCAGAGTAAAATCCACCCGATGAAAGACTTTTGGGATCGATACAATCTGCTCTGCTAACCCCATCTGTTGGATCTTGTGTCGAGCCACATCGGCGGCATGGATAATGATATCGGCGCGATTTCGTTTGATCATCATCAGGCAGTTGTCCAGCGTCGGCGCCTCTATAAAGTTAATCCCTTGGCTGGCATAAAATGACTTAGCCCAATCATTCCCCAGCACATCGCAGATCCGAAACTGGTTGCCGATTTGACCAAGCGGCATGCCATTATTAAATGCTTCGTGGACTGCTGATTGGCGGTCGGCAAAGGCGACAAAATCGAGAGAATAAAAGCTATTGTGGCTGCTGCGGGTAAAGCTTAATCGCTCGGCTGTCGGGGTGGTGATGAAGGCATCGGCGAGTCCGTGTTTGAGCATCGTTTGGGCGCGACCCCAGGGGACGCCTTGGTGAGAGATATTGCAGCCAATTTGGTCGCCGATAATGGTTTGCACAAGGCTAGGTAATATGCCGGTTACCAGAGAGCCTTCGCCGCTAGAGATCGGTGCCCAGGAATCGGCGTAGACAATGGATAGCTCGCAGGCCTTGGCTGTTGATGAGAGTGATAAGAGAAGGCAGCAGATCGGTGCAAGAAAACGATACATAAGCTTAAGTTAAATTATGAGGCGTTGATTTAAGTTTGAGTATGCACAGGTTGTGATAATCAATCGAATGATTTATCTAACCTATTGGTATTTAGTTGTAGAGCGATTTGCCGCCGTCAACGGCGATGATCTGACCAGTAATGAAGCGCTGCTGAGCCAGAAAGATCACCGTGTCGGCAATGTCGTCCGGGCTGCCGTAACGGCCAAGCAGGACTTTTTCGAGCAGTTGTTGTTCAGCCACGGGGTCGCGTTTAGCCGCACCTTCGGGTGGTAGAATCGGTCCTGGTGCGACGCCGTTGACGCGCACCTGTGGGGCCAGTTCTTTGGCCAGGCTTTGGGTGAGCATCGCCAAGCCTGCCTTGGCTATCGAGTAGATCGGATACCCCTGCAGTGGCCGCTGAGCATAAGTATCGACGATATTAACGATACTGCCCTGCTGCTGTGTTAGTGCCGGTAGCAGGGCCTTTGATAGCCATAGCGGGGCTTTCAGGTTAGAGCCGATGAGCGCATTCCAGTCGCTCTCGTTGATCTGCGCAAGCGGGGTAGGGTAGAAGCTGGAAGCGTTATTGACCAGCAGGTCCAGTCGCTGCCAATGGTTGCGGGCTTGGTTGGCCAGCAACTCTACTGCGGCTGTATCGGTCAGGTCGGCGTGCAAGGTGGCAGCTGAGCCTGGTCGTAGCCGGTTTAACTCACTGGCGAGCTGCTCGGCAGCTTGTTGCGAGTGGAGGTAGTGAATCAACACCCGATAACCGTTTTGGTGCAGTCGCCGGGTAATACAAGCGCCGATACGACGGGCCGCACCGGTAATCAACGCGACGGGCGGGTTGTCGTCATTCGACTGACTGTTTGGCATGGGCCATCCTTGCGTTGGTTAAAGAGGAAGTGCTTGTTCTAATATCAATTGTTGCTGCCGTTTAATCTCGTTGCCCAGTTCGGCGCCTTTAAAGCCCTGCTCAATCAGCGCTTGCGGGTTAATTTGGCTGATCGCTTTGACCAGTTGTTGTAGCGTTGAGGCTGAACTAAAGGGTTGTTCTGCGCTCAATCCTGCAACCGCCCTGCAGCCCATGATAAAGGGATCGAGGCGATCGGGTCGCCGTTTTAGGTCTAGTCCCTGGTACAGCGCCATCACGTCAGCGGCCGTTAACGTATCGGCTAGGCGTGACTGGTAGCGCCATAGCAGTAATGCGTTATCGTGAAACTGTTTGGGAATTTTAAGCCGCTGGTGCAGCTCAGTCAGCTTTTCGTCGGTCTTCAGCCCGTGACATACCACGGCCCAGCGAACCGGAGGTTGATCGCTTATCGTACAAGCTCGCAGCAGCGGTTGCAGCGCTGACTCGTTCTCGCTCAGCGGTGCCAGTACCTCGGCGAGTTCAGGCATCAACTGCTGTAGCGCCCCACAGCGCGCCAGGGTGATGAAATACTGTTCGGGGTTGGCTTCGGTCAGTGCCCGCTCGGTTTCTCTCCAGACGCGTTCGGCCGATAACTCCTGCAGTTCGCCGCCACTGCTTAGCTCGGTCATTAGCGCCATCGTTGCCGGGTGTATGGTAAACCCCAACCGATGAAAGCGAGCCAGAAAACGGGCAACGCGGAGCACTCTGAGCGGATCTTCGGCGAATGCGGGAGAAACATGGCGTAACAGGCGCTGGGTTATATCTTGCTGACCGCCGTAGGGATCAAATAACTCTCCCTGATGATTTTCGGCCATCGCATTGATGGTCAGGTCGCGTCGCTGCAGGTCTTGCTCGAGGGTGACGTCTGCTGCCGCATTGCATTGAAAACCGCCGTAGCCGCGACCACTTTTGCGCTCGGTCCGTGCTAAGGCGTATTCCTGATGGGTCTCAGGATGCAGAAAGACCGGGAAATCCTTGCCGACAGGCTGGTAGCCGAGGGCCAGCATCTGCTCGACAGTGGCGCCGACGACGACCCAGTCTCGATCATACACCGGGATGCCGAGTAATCGATCGCGTACTGCTCCGCCAACCTGATAAACCTGCATGGTTAACCCTGCTGGCAGCGTTCGGGAAAGGCTTGTTGCCAGGCTTCAAAGCCGCCCGCCAGGCTGTAAACTTCGTCAAAACCGCGTTCTATCAGAAACTGAGCGGCGGATTGGCTACTCATGCCGTGGTAGCAGTAGATCAGCACAGGGGCATCGAGGTCCGCCTCGTCGATAAACTGTTGCAGGTTTTGGTTGTCGAGATGGACCGCGCCGCTGATATGCCGATTGAGGTAACTGTCCTGGTCGCGAATGTCGGCCAAGGCGGCGCCTTTATCGAGCAGCTGTTGGGCTTGGTTGATATCGATTTGTTTGAATTCGGTCATGATTATTCCTTTTGACGCCGGGCTCAGCGCCCTGTGCTCAGCGGCTAGGCCGCTTAAGCATAGCCTTTGCTGGGGACGCTGAAATAGCGCTCATCTTCGAGTCGTATCGCGGTCAGTTGGCCGCCCCATACGCAGCCGGTATCGAGTGGGTAGATGTTAGGCGTCTCGGTGCTGCCTTCTAACGATGCCCAGTGACCGAATAGCAGTTTGTGGTGCGAGGTAAGTCGGTCGTCAAAGCTGAACCAAGGAGCGTAACCTTTGGGTGGGTTGTTCGGGCCTGTTTTGGTGTCGAGTTCTAGCTTGCCTTTGGCGTTGCAGAATCGCATCCGGGTGAGATAGTTGGTGATCATTCGGTAGCGTTCCCAGCCCTCGAGTTGCTCTTTCCAGCGGCTGGGCTCGTTGCCGTACATGTGATGGAAAAATTCGCCGGCTAGCGGGCTTTGTAGCACCGCTTCGACCTCCTTGGCGCAGGCGATCGCTGTATTCAGGCTCCAGATCGGCGGGATACCGGCGTGCACCATGACATAGCCCTTGGCGGTATCGTGGTGCAGTAGCGGAAGGTGGCGCAGCCAGGTCAGTAGTTCGTCCCGATCTGGAGCCTTGAGGATCGCCTCGAAGGTGTCCTTGCGGCTGGCTTTCTTTTTTTCGTACGCCACGGCCAGCAGGTGGAGATCATGGTTGCCCAAGACGACTTTAGCTTGATCGCCCAGGTCTTTGACAAAGCGGAGTGTGGCGAGGGATTGCGGGCCACGGTTGACCAGGTCGCCAGCAATCCATAGTTGATCGTTTTCACTGAAATTGATCTGGGCGAGTAGGGCTTTAAGCTCTTCCAGGCAGCCTTGCAGGTCACCTACAGCATAGGTCGCCATTGTCAGTGCAGCGCGTGCGGCAGGGCTAGGGTGAAGGGGTTGATCGGAGTCTGGAACTGCTCACCGGAAGGTCTTTGCATCACGTAGTGGCCCTCCATCATTCCGACTTCGGAAGGCAACACGGTACCGCTGGTGTAGCTGTAGCTATCGCCGGGGGCGATTTCTGGCTGCTCGCCGACCACGCCCTGACCTTGGACTTCCTGTTCGTGTTGATCGCCGTCGGTGATGCGCCAATAGCGACTGAGTAGTTTGATCGCCTCGTCGCCTTGGTTGCTGATGGTGATGTGGTAGGAGAACACATAACGCTGATTGTCGGGGTCAGACTGGTTATCGAGGTAGTGTGTTTCTACCTCGATTGAGATCGGATCCGATGGCGAAGATTGAGGGGTCATGATCTGCACTCCGAGGTGTCGCTGACAGCATTCTGTTGGGATTTGTAGCCAGTATAGTGGTTGGCCAGCAGAACAAAATCCTCCAGCGAGAGATTTTCGGGTCGTAATCCGGGGTTGATGCCAGCCGCTTCGATCAGTTCTACCGGCAGCATCTTTTTAAGATTGTTGCGCAGGGTTTTACGACGCTGGCCAAACGCGGTGCGAACCAATGCCTCAAAGTCGCCGATGCAGTCGGCCGGACAGGGTGGCTCGGCATAGGGGCTCAGCTTGACGATGGCCGAATCGACCTTGGGTTTGGGGTCAAAGGCTTCGGGTCCGACTAGGAATAGCGACGACACTTCGCAGTAGTACTGAGCCATGATGCCGAGCCTACCGTAGGCGCTGTCACCTGGCTTGGCTGCAAGCCGGTTGACCACCTCTTTTTGCAGCATAAAGTACATATCTTCGATCAGGCCGCTGTAGCTGAGTAGGTGGAAGATCAGCGGGGTCGAGATGTTGTAGGGCAGGTTGCCGATCACGCGCAGCGGCCGTTGGTCGGTGGCTAATGATTGGAAATCGAACTTCAACGCGTCGGCTTCGTGAATACGAAACTTGTCACCGTAACTGAAAAACTTGGTGCGTAGAATCGGAATCAGGTCGCGGTCCAACTCGACCACATCCAGCTCGGCGGTGGCGCTGAGTACCTCTTCGGTTATGGCGCCCAGACCGGGGCCTATCTCAACCAGATGTTGACCCTGTTTGGGGTTGATCGCACGAATAATCCGGCGAATGACCCCCTGGTCGTGAAGGAAATTCTGGCCAAAACGCTTACGCGCCTGATGCCCCTGAGGTGACTGCTTCATGGTTAACGCTTCTCTGGAGTCGAGCTACGGGAGAGTGTCGAGGCTTCAACCATGCGTACCGCATAGTCGATGGCAGTGGTCAAACTGCCGCTATCGGCGTTGCCGCTACCGGCTAGATCCAGCGCGGTACCGTGGTCAACCGAGGTGCGGATAATCGGCATCCCCAGAGTAATATTGACCGCTTGGCCAAAGCCTTTGTGTTTGAGTACCGGCAGTCCTTGGTCGTGGTACATCGCCAGCACCGCATCGCCTCGTTCTAACTGATGCGGGGTGAACAGCGTGTCGGCCGGTAGCGGGCCGATCAAATTGATCCCTTCTTGGCGCAATGCAGCCAGTGTCGGCTCGATTATCAGCTGCTCTTCGGTACCCAGATGACCACCCTCACCGGCATGTGGGTTGAGGCCGCAGACCAGAATCTGTGGCTGCTCGATACCAAACCGCTGGCGCAGGTCGTTATCGAGAATACGGCAGACCTGGCTGATACGCTGTGGGGTGATGGCGGCTGGGACTTGCGATAGCGGCAGGTGGGTTGTTACTAGTGCCACCCGCAGGCCTTCGGTGGCAAGCATCATCACCACCTGCTCGCTGGCGGTGTGCTCCATCAAAAATTCGGTATGGCCACTGAACGGCGTGCCAGCATCGTTGATGATGCCTTTATGAACCGGTGCGGTCACCAGGGCGTCGAACTCAGCGGCTAAGCATCCCTGAGTAGCCCGTTTTAAGGTTTGTAGAACATAGCTGGCGTTAGCGGGATTAAGCGTTCCCGCTTCGGCGGGCTCGGCTAGGGCAACCTCCAATACACAGAGTTCCCCCGGCTGAGTTGGGCGCGCCGGCTGTTGTGAATCAAACGGGCGAAGCTGGATCGGCAGCCCAAGCTGTTGGGCGCGTTGCTGCAGCAGCTGTGGGTCTGCGATAACAACCAATTCGTGAGGTTGCGCGCGCTGGGCTAACTGAATACAGAGGTCGGGGCCGATCCCTGCGGGTTCTCCCGGAGTCAGAGCTAAGCGACAGCAGCGCGTCATGGTGCTTGCTTGATCTCAATATAGGCTTCGGCGCGAATTTCGCGCAACCAGTTGGATTGGCTTTCGGCAAACTTGCGTTTACGGATCGACTCTTTGGCCTGATTACGCAATATCTGTTGGCCAAAGTCTTGTTCGCGACGATCCATAACCTGCAGCAGGTGCCAGCCAAACTGGGTTTGAAACGGTGCGCTCAGTTCGCCGGTTGCGGTAGCGTGGACGGTCTGCTCGAACTCTTTAACCATCTGCCCGTCCATGGTCCAACCCAGGTCACCGCCATTGCTACCGCTACCCGGATCATCGCTGTACTGTTTGGCCAGGATGGCGAAGTCTTCACCATCGTTTAGACGCCGGTACAGATCGCGGATCTGCAGTTCGACCTCTGCGGGGGAGCGGATTTCGCTCGGGCTGATCAGGATATGGCGCACCATCGCTTGTTCGATCATCTGCTGCTCGCCGCCGCGACGTTCGATCACTTTCAGGATATGGAAGCCACCGCCGATCCGAAATGGCTGCGAGATCTGGCCTGCTTCCAACTCGGCGACAGCGTCACCGGCGGCACCGGGCAGCTCTGATGGTTTGCGCCAGCCGATATCTCCGCCCTTAAGGGCTTCTTGGCCTTTAGACGAGGCGATCGCCGTGGCCGAGAAATCAGCACCGTCCAGCAGTCGTTGGTGGATTTCGTCGACTTGCTGTTTGCTTTCAGCTACCTGCTCGGGGGTGGCTCCGCTGGGTAGTGGGATCATGATATGGCCGATGTGTAATAAGGGTTCAGCGTCCTTGCGTCCTTGCTCGGACACCAGCAGATTGTCGATCTCCTGTTCGGAGATATTGATACGTTGGTTGACGCGCCGCTCTTGGACACGGCTGATTAACATCTCACTACGAATCTGTTCGCGTACTTCAAGGTAGTTCTGACCCTCGGACTCAAGCTGCTGCTTGAACTGGGTCAACGACAGACCGTTACTCTGAGCGATCTTGTCGAGCGTGCTGTTGAGTTCGTCGTCGGAGACTTCGATGCCGCTTGCTGCTGCCAGGCGAAGCTGAATACGGTCGATAATCAGCTTGTCTAGCACTTGCTTGGCAAAGGTTTTGTTATCGGGCAGCTGAGTTTTACGCTCGGCAAGTTGCTGACGAATGGTGGCGCTGCGGCGGGTTAGCTCCGACTGCATAATGATATCGTCGTCGACGATGGCGACAACCCGGTCCAGAAACTGCTCGGCGGAGTGGGCCTGCTGCGTGACGGGGAGTAGCAACAGCAGCGGTAGGATCACACGGATCATCTGTTGAACGGAATTAATCATCGTTGGTGTGCTCTTCAAAACCGGTTATCTCTTTCATGAAATGCTTTGCCTGGGGGCCGCTATCGCCTGCCGCTCGGGTACCTATGCCTCCGAGTCCTTTAAGTTGGAACTGCAGGAAAATACCGTCTTTTCTGCGCTCATCGTCGCTGTCGGTGATCCACTGACGGTAGATGGTGCGAACTTGCCAGCAGCAGTTTTCGTATTCCACTCCTGCAATTAAATCGAGTGCTTCGTGACCGACCAGGTCTTGCTGCCAGCGCCCGAGCATACTCCACTGGGTGGAAAGCGGCCAGATCGCCGTCAGGTCGGTCTGCTCAAGTTCGCCTTCGGTAAAACGGTAGCTGAGGCTGAGCTGGCGATCGATATCGCTACGGTAGGCCAGTTTGAAGTTGCGCACTAGATTATTGCTGGCGTTTCGATCCCACTCGGCATCGCCGGAAAGGCGCAGCTGTTTGGTGACATGCCACAACCCCTCAGCAACCAGGTTGGAGCGGGTTTCGGTGAGGGCCGGTTCTGTTGGCGTCAGGCGAACAGTGCGATCTTTGAAGTAGTAGATCTGGCCGATACTGGCGTTGCCGCGCTCACGACCATTGTCATCGAGTAGCCGGGTGGTTAAACCAGCGGTAGTCTGGCGGGTATCGCCGATACGGTCATAACCACTGAAACGGTTATCTCGAAATAGCTGGTTAAAGCCGAAGGTTAACTCGGATGAATCAAAGTTGGGCAGATCGTCTTGGTCTTGAAACGGAACCTCTAGAAAGAACAGTCTGGGCTCGAATGTCTGGGTGTAGGAGCGGTTGTCATAATCGAAATAGCGATCGAACAGTAGCCCTGTATCGAAACTCAGCAACGGCAAGGTTCGGCTGGCCGAGTTGCTGATTGAACTGGGGTTGTTGTAGAGGGCGTATTGGGTGTGAGTCAGCCGGAGGCTGGGGTGGATGTAACCCCAAGGCTGATCAAGCCGCATCATTAGTGTGGTTTCGGCATGGAATCGGTTACCGGAGGTCAGTTCGCTGCCGGTGAAGCCATCTGGGTTTCGATCAAAGTTGGTGTAATCAGCCAGATAATCCATCAATAGCCAATCAGTTTTCAGATCCGGAGTGCCGGTAAATTGCAACGCAGGAAGCTTGCGGTAGGGCCTCTCTGCATCGTCGATGGTTTGGTAATCGCGCAGTTGCCCTTCGAAATTGAAATCGCGGGAGCGGTAGCTGACCGTAGCTCGTTGATCCAGGTGTGACTGCTTACTGAGGTTAAGATTGGTACCCAGGTCGTCGAAGTAATCGCCGTCGCTGACGGCTGTATAATCGATCGTAGAGCTCCAGTCGTCGGCGGGTGTGCCCTGGTGATCAAGCCCCAGTATCCAGCGATCATCGCCATCGCGTTGATCGTCGTTGGGTAGGTATGCGAACCCCAGTTCGAAGTTGCCTAGGCTGCTGAGATAGCGAAACTCGTTTTCTAGCATTTCGCCACGCTTGCTAATATGGCGCAGGGTCAGGGTGTCGTCATAGTTGGGGGCTAGATCGAAATAATAGGGCTGGGCATAATCGATACCGTTATCGCTAGTCAGCGAAATCTTGGGAAACAATAATCCCGACATGCGCCGGTTATCGATCGGAAAGGAGAGATAGGGGACATAAAATACCGGGATATCATTCAGCCTTAAGGTGGCATGGGTCACCTCGCCCAAGCCGATATCTTGGTGTAACACGATCTCTGTCCCATTGACGGTCCAGGAGTCGTTGCCGGGCTGACAGCGGGTGTAGGCACCTTGAGTGATCACCAGCTCGCCATCGTTGCGCCGGGTTATCTTTTCGGCGGACCCACGAAGCTGGCCTGTATGAATTACAAACTGGGCCTGATCGATGACCGCATCGTTTTTGCCCATATCGATCTTCGCCCGCTCGCCCAGCAGCAATAACCCCGGTTCGCGATACTGCACCAGACCGCTGAGCTCGGCTTGTTCGTTGCTATGATCGAGTCGAGCGTGCTGGCTACGGGTTTGACGATTGCCTTTACGCAGGAATACTTCACCGTTCAGCTCGGTCACCGAATTATCCAAGGTTCGGCTCGAATCGGCGTTGATATAGACCGGTTGTTGATCGGTGGCTAGGGCACTGTCGTCAAACTCAAAAGTGGGTTGGATATAGCTGCCATCGCAATGGGATAACGGCGATATGCCGGTTGGGTTGGGATACCAGTCCAAAAATGAATACGGAGCGTTGACAAATAAACTCTCCGGCTGGTCAATGCCTTGCGGGTGGGACGCTTTTCGGCCAGCCTGCTGCCAGCGCTGTTGGGCTTGTTGTTGCTGTTCTAGTACCGTCTGCTGCTGAGCGTAGCCCGCCGGGTAGGCCTCGCGATAGCGTTTATCGGCGGGGTCGGCGCTGATCGTGACCTTGGCGCTCTGGCGGCTTTGGTGCTTTTTTTCACCCTGTCGGCAGCTCCAGCGGTCGTCTTCGATACTACAGATCCAGGCTGAATTTTTTTGTTGGAAAGCTGTTGGGTCGGCTGTTTCGACATCGTTTGGCTGCGCGGTAGCCTCTGCCAAAACCGTCATGGCGGGTGCAGATAACATCAAACTGATAAACAGTCTGGATAGACGGTTGCAGGGTAGAACGGGCATAACGGGTGTATCGGCTCCCTCAGTGCTGGGCGACGGAGACCTAAAGCCCCTGTCCGAAGGTGTTGGATTTCTTGTAAGATGCGCGCTGCAGACTACTGAATCCGTAAAAAACGGCTATCACTTACTGCTGGAGCGCATGATAAAGCATCCGCTTAGAAGCTGGAATCATTTAACTGGGATAATATGCTCGTGGATCAACGGCAGCAGCTGCTGCACAACTGGATTGTGTCAGCATTTGAACAACTGGGGATCGATTTAGATCCCGATTGGCGTTTGCAACCGGTATCGGGGGACGCTAGCTTTCGGCGTTATTTCCGAGTGTTGAGCCATAACCTCAGTTGGATCGCGGTCGATGCTCCGCCGGAGAAAGAGAACAGTCAACCGTTTGTGGATATTGCCCGAGCCTGGGAACCGTTGGAGATCCACGCGCCGCAAGTACATCTGGCCAACCTGGAACAGGGCTTTATGTTGCTATCTGATCTGGGAGATGTGCTTTACCTGGATCGTCTTGATGACCAGAGCGCCGACCTGCTTTACGGCCAGGCGATGCAGACGCTGACCCATATTCAACAGTGTCGAACCATTCTTGGTGAGCCCTTGCCGGCCTACGATCGGGCCTTGTTACAGCGGGAGATGGAGCTGTTCCGGGATTGGTTTGTTGGTCAGTTGCTTGGTCTGACTCTGACTACCTACGAGCAGAAGCTGCTCGATTCAGTGTTTGAGAGCCTAATCGTATCTGCCCTGGCTCAGCCGCAAGTCTGCGTTCATCGTGACTACCACAGCCGAAACTTAATGGTTATCGATGGTTCGGCGCCGGGGGTGATCGACTTTCAGGACGCGGTATTTGGCCCGGTGACTTATGACCTGGTTTCGCTGCTACGTGATTGCTATATCGACTGGCCTGCAGATCGGGTTCAAGGCTGGGCGTTAGATTATGCCGACTTGGCCCAGCAGGCCGGGTTGATGGAGTCGGTGTCGCCGCAGCGTTTTTTGGGTTGGTTTGACCGAATGGGCATGCAGCGTCACCTGAAGGCGATTGGAATCTTTGCC
>JBALWS010000170.1:0-7441 GCA_036960405.1 Halopseudomonas sp.
CGCACTGTTGAGCAGCGGGTCTTGTCGTTGCACCGCTTCGATCTGCTCACGGCTGAGGTAGCTCAGCTCGTTATCGGCTCCAGCGTGCCCCAGCAGTCGGATGCAGCGAAAATGCAGCAATACCGGCTGGCGTTTGACCCTGGCTAGCTCGACCGCCTGCCGACTGGTGCGATAACTATCGATCAGATCCAGGCCGTTGCAACTCAGATAATGCAGTCCCGGCCGATGAGCGCAGCTTGCCTCGACCCAGCCATTCGGTGTGGGAGTGGAGATCCCCAGGCCGTTGTCTTCGCAGACCAGTATCAACGGTAGCGGATTATGCTGCTGGGCGATCCAGCCGGCGCTGTTGATCGCTCCTTGAGCGGTACTGTGATTTAGCGAAGCGTCCCCAAAACTGCACAGCACCAGGCTATCTAAGGGGTAGGGGCTGGCATGCTTGAGTTTGCGGCTCAGGCCGATGCCGTAGGCCGCGCCGACCGCTTTGGGCAGGTGGGAGGCGATGGTGCTGGTCTGCGGTGGAATGTTGAGTGCTTTGCTGCCCAGTACCTTGTGGCGTCCCCCGGAGATCGGATCGAGGCTGGACGCGACAAAACTGAGCTGCAGGTCACGCAATATAGTGGAGTCAGAGAACTGCTCGCGGAGCTGTTTGGCGCGCTGAATCTGAAACGCGCAGTCACGGTAGTGCAGCAGTGCTAAGTCGGTTGGTTTCAGTGCGGCGGCTACCGCGGCCATCGCCTCGTGCCCACTGCTGCCGATACTGTAGAACACCTTGCCTTGGGGCTGCATCCGCCTCGACCAGAGGTCGAGTTGGCGGCTCATCAGCTGGCTGTCGAACCATTCGAGTAGCATTTCTGGGTTAACCGGCTCGCCAATTCCGGTCAATCGGGCATCGCTGTCCGGTCCGGTATATTGGCTGATCCTGTCAATAAATTGCTGGTCTATTTGCGCAGCGGCATCCATCGTCAGAGGCTCTTTTGAGTGTCGAGGGAACCTGCGAACAGGTCTCCCATGTCAGGGTAGACCGAAAAACATCGACCGGCAGGTGTTAAAAATAATTGATGTAATTCGCAGCTTTCTAAGCGCTACACACCGGTACAGAGGGGTTATGCGTATAACGTATCGGGGGCAATCATAATTTCGATTGTGGGCTGTCGGCTTATCTCCTAGGCTGCATGCTGAAATATTCAACAGTGATGCTGTTGAGCCGGGATATCGATAACAACAAATAATCGGGATCGAACGATGAAGAGAATCACGACTTTAATGGCAGGCGCTGCGTTCACCGTAGGACTGTCGCTGACGGCACAGGCTGCAACGCTGAAAATGGCCTACGATGCTGACCCTGTATCACTGGATCCGCACGAGCAGCTATCGGGTGGCACACTGCAGCAGTCTCACTTGAACTTTGATCCGCTGGTTCGTTGGAACAAGGATCTAGGATTTGACGCGCGTCTGGCCGAGAGTTGGAAGCGGATCGATGACAAGACTGTCCGATTCACCCTACGTAAGGGAGTGACCTTCCACTCCGGCAATAGCTTGACCGCCGAAGATGTGCGTTGGACTTTCGAACGGTTGAAAAATAGCCCTGACTTCAAAGGCATTTTTAGCGCATTCGAAGGGGTTAAAGTGGTCGATGATCAAACTTTTGACCTGGTTACCAACGAGCCGTACCCGCTGGTGATGCACTCTGCGACGTACATCTTCCCGATGGATTCCAAGTTCTACAGCGGCAATGACGCTAACGGCCAAGCCAAAGACACACTGGTTAAGCACGGTAACTCGTTCGCCTCTAGCAACGTTTCTGGTACCGGCCCATTCATCGTCAGCAGCCGGGAGCAGGGCGTTAAGGTTGAGATGGACCGCTACGCTGGATACTGGGACAAAGCCTCCAAAGGCAACGTCGATAAAATCGTACTGACTCCGATCAAAGAATCGCCAACGCGTGTTGCAGCATTGCTGTCGGGTGATGTTGATTTCATCGCGCCGGTTCCACCGACCGACCATGCCCGCATCGATGGCAATGGCAAAGTTGATCTGGTCACGCTGGGCGGTACCCGGATTATCTCTTTCCAGATGAACCAAGAGCGTCGTGAAGAGTTTAAGGATGTTCGGGTTCGCCAAGCGATCGTCCATGCGATCAATAACGAAGGCATCGTTAAGAAGATCATGAAAGGCTTCGCCACCGCTGCGGCTCAGCAAGGTCCTGTCGGTTATGCCGGTTACAAAGCCGAGCTTCAGCCTCGTTACGACCTCAAAAAAGCTAAGCAGTTGATGAAAGATGCCGGTTACGAAAACGGTTTTAGCATCACCATGATGGCGCCTAACAACCGCTATGTGAACGATGCCAAAATCGCTCAGGCGGTGGCTTCTATGCTGTCTAAGATCAACATCAAAGTAGACTTGAAGACCATGCCTAAAGCGCAGTACTGGCCCGAGTTTGACGCTCGTGCAGCAGACATGATGATGATCGGCTGGCATGCCGACACCGAAGATTCGGCTAACTTCACCGAGTTCCTGACCGCTTGTCCTAACAAAGACAGTGGCGCAGGTCAGTACAACAGCGGCAGTTACTGCAGTACTAAGGTTGATGCGCTGATCAAGCAGAGCAGCACCGAGACCGATACTGCCAAGCGTGCTGCGCTGTTACAGGAAGTTGAGCAGATTCTGTTTGATGAGGCGGCTTTTGTTCCTTTGCACTGGCAGAACCTGGCCTGGGCTGCGGGCAAGAACGTCAAAGTTGAGTCTGTGGTCAACGTGATGAACTTCCCGTACCTGGGTGACTTGGTCATCGAAGAGTAACAACCACGCCGCGCTAGCGCTCATCTTGAGAAGGGCGCCAGTGATGTGACAGGCCTTGCCGTATTGATGACTGGAGTGGATCGATACGGTAGGGCTTTGACTCTCAGGTGGCAGGCCTCGCTGCCCGCCACCCGAAAGTCGAAGCCATGATGCTTGTGAAGTCCGGGAGCCGAATCCCGGTCTGTTAGGTCCGAATCCGATTCAGGATGAAGCGCCGGAACCTTTCTTTTTTCGATGATTCCTTATCGTTGTACGGCTGGATCGCAGCCGTTTTATCAACGCTGTACTGTAGAGACCTACTGTCATGATTGCCTTTGCTATACGACGCCTATTACAGGCTCTAGTCGTTATGTTTGTTATCAGTCTACTCAGCTTTTCGATTCAGGATAATCTGGGCGACCCGTTGCGTGAACTGGTGGGTCAATCGGTGTCTGAGGCGGAGCGTCAGGCGTTGCGTGACGATCTGGGGCTCAACGATCCGTTCCTGACGCAGTATCTACGTTTTGCTGGCAATGCCTTGCAGGGCGATCTGGGAACTTCGTACTTTTTTAAACAACCGGCGCTGGATGTGATCCTGAAAAAGCTGCCGGCGACATTAGAACTGGTGTTTGGTGCCACCCTGATCATCGTCTTGCTGTCGGTGCCGCTGGGAGTGTATTCGGCCATCAAACCGCACAGCCTGTTCTCCAAGACGGTGATGGGGGTCAGCATTATCGGCATTTCGGTACCGGTGTTCCTGACTGCGATCATGTCGATCTACCTGTTTGCGGTCGAGCTGAATTGGCTGCCCTCGTACGGTCGGGGTGAGGTGGTTCCCGTGTTTGGCAGTTGGGAAACCGGGTTTTTTAGCCTCGACGGCTTGGCGCATCTGCTGTTGCCGTGCGTATCGCTGGCGTCGATCATGCTGCCGCTGTTTATCCGTCTGATCCGTTCCGAGATGATGGAAGTACTCGAATCCGAGTACATCAAGTTCGCCAAGGCCAAGGGCTTGCCGCTGACCCGAATCTATTTTTTGCATGCGTTGAAGAACACCATGCTGCCGGTGATCACCGTCGGCGGGGTTCAGATCGGCACCATGGTGGCGTACACCATTTTGACCGAAACAGTATTCCAATGGCCGGGCATGGGCTTTCTGTTCTTGGAGGCAGTTAACCGGGTCGATACGCCGCTGATCGTGGCCTACCTAATTGTGGTGGGAGCGATCTTCGTGGTCACCAACACCATCGTCGATCTGATCTACGGGCTGGTTAATCCGACTGTGAAACTGGCGGGAGCTAAATAATGACTACCGACGTTTTGAATATTGCCGCGGCGCCGAGTCGTTGGCAGCGCTTTAAAGATTCGCATCTGTTTCACAGCTTCAGCCGTGACAAGGTGGCGATGGTTAGTTTCAGCATATTTGCGCTCTATGTGCTGGCTTCGTTGCTAGCGCCGCTGCTGGCACCCTTTGACCCGTACGATCTCTCGATGATCGATATCATGGATTCGGAGGTTCCTCCATCGTGGCAAGAAGGGGCTGATGAGCGATTTCTGCTTGGCACCGATGCTCAGGGTCGCGATATGCTCAGCACCATGCTGTACGGCACCCGCACCTCGTTGATGATCGGGCTCTGCGCGGTCGGGTTACAGATGTTTTTAGGGGTGATGATCGGTCTCAGCGCCGGTTATTTTGGCGGCCGTATCGATAGTTTTTTGATGCGAGTGGCCGATATCCAGTTGAGTTTTTCCACCCTGATGGTTGCGATCGTGGTGTTGGCGATATTCCAGGCCGCTTTTGGCGCCGAACTGTACGCCGATCTGGCGGTGATCATGCTGATCCTGGTGATCGGTATCGCCGAGTGGCCACAGTATGCGCGGACCGTGCGTGCCTCGGTGCTGGCCGAGAAACATAAAGAGTACGTCGATGCGGCGCGAGTGATGGGATTTAAGAGTTCACGCATCATGTGGCGCCATATCCTGCCGAACACGTTGTCGCCGATTCTGGTTATCTCCACCGTACAGATCGCCAACGCGATCATCAGCGAAGCCTCATTGAGCTTTTTGGGCTTAGGGATGCCGGTATCACAACCGTCGCTCGGCTCGCTGATCTCCAGCGGTTTTGAGTATATCTTCAGCGGCGCGTGGTGGATCACCGTGATCCCTGGCGTTGTACTGGTAGTGCTGGTGTTGGTGATGAACCTGCTGGGTGACTGGCTGCGTGATGTGTTAAATCCGAAACTGTACAAGGGGTGATAGCTATGTGGTTACTTGAAACCTCTTCGGTCACGCAGTGCGTGATGTGTTGCTCTTCAAATTTCGCAAAACTGTACAAGGGGTGATAGGTATGTGGTTACTTGAGACCTCTTGGGCCACGCAGTGCGTGATGTCCTGCTGTTCAAATTCCGCAACGTTATACAAGGGGTAAGCGACGATGGCGTTATTAGAAGTCAACAACCTTGAAGTGACATTTGGGTTGCGTCAGGGCGCAGTAGTGGCGTTGCGCGACGTCAGCTTTACCGTTGAGCGTGGCGAGCGGGTCGGTATTGTCGGCGAGTCGGGTGCCGGTAAGTCGGTGGCGGCGTTTTCGATCCTCAATCTGATCAGCCGTCCGGGTAAAATTACTGGCGGAGAGATCCTGTTTGAAGGTAATAACCTTGCGACGCTGAGTGAGAAACAGATGCGCTTGATTCGGGGAGATCGAATCGCCATGATCTTCCAGGATCCGATGATGACTCTGAATCCAGTGCTAACGCTGGGTCAGCAGATGATCGAGTGCCTCAAGGCGCACCGTAAAATCAGTACTAGCGATGCCCGCGCCATCTCTATCGAGAAGCTGCGCCAGGTGCAGATCCCGTCACCCGAGACCCGCATAGACCAGTATCCGCACGAACTGTCTGGAGGGATGCGTCAGCGCATTATTATCGCCATCGCGCTACTGCTTGATCCGGTGCTGATCGTGGCCGATGAGCCGACCACGGCGCTGGATGTGACCATCCAGGCCGAGATCATGGAGCTGTTGCTGGAGCTGTGCGAATCCAACAATGTTGGTCTGATCCTGATTACCCATGATCTGGGGGTGGTGTCGCAGGTGACCCAGAAGGCGATCGTGATGTACGCCGGGCGTATCATCGAGCAGGGGCCGACCAAAGAGATAATCAATGATGCGCAGCACCCTTATACCCAAGGGTTGATCAATGCGTTGCCGCAGCAGACGGTTCCGGGTAAACGGCTTAATCAGATCCCCGGCTCGATGCCGGGGCTGCAAAACATTCCAACCGGCTGTTCGTTCAATCCTCGCTGCGAGTTTGTGATGGATGAATGCTTGACCCAGTTGCCTGAATTTACCCGTTCTGGAGGCTGTACCGTCGCCTGCCATATGGTACGGGCGATGAAGCAGTCTTCCGACGAGAGCAACAGTGCTACAGAGAGTGAGGAATCCTAGATGAACGCACAACAGCCGCTGTTGCAGGTCGCTAACCTTGAGAAACGTTTTAATATCTCGGGTGACTTTCTCGATCAATTAAAGTTTGAAGGTGGACGGATCGTTCGCAAGCAGGAACACGTGCATGCCATCAATGGCGTCAGCTTTGACGTGACAAAAGGTGAAGCGCTGTGCGTGGTTGGCGAGAGTGGTTGCGGCAAATCGACGGTAGCACGAACGGTGATGGGGTTACTCAAACCCTCCGGCGGCAGTGTTCATTACGGCGGAGAGCGGATCGACCAGTTATCGGATCGCGAATTGCTGCCGTACCGCAAGAAGATGCAGATGATTTTTCAAAATCCGTACGCATCGCTGAATCCGCGTAAAACTATCACTCAGACATTGGAAGAACCGGTACGCTTCCATAATCCAGCACTATCGCAGGCCGAGATCCAGGATAAGATCAAAGCGGTCATGTTCGATGTCGGCATCGATCCGACCTGGGGTGTGCGCTACCCGCACGAGTTTTCTGGCGGCCAGCGGCAGCGCATCTCCATCGCGCGTGCGTTGACGCTTGATCCCGAGTTTATCGTCGCCGATGAGCCAATCTCGGCGCTGGACGTATCGATTCAGGCGCAGGTGCTGAATCTGATGATGAAGGCACAGGAAGAACACAATTTGACCTATCTGTTTATCACCCACGACCTGTCGGTGGTTGAGCATTTTGGTACCCGGGTGGCGGTGATGTATTTGGGCACGTTGTGCGAGTTGGCACCGACCAAGACGCTGTTTAGTACCCCCAAACACCCCTATACCCAAGCTCTATTGAGTGCGATTCCTCGGTTGCAGGATGACCGTCCGAACCACATCCGCTTGCAAGGTGAGGTGCCAACACCGGTCAACCTGCCTAGCGGCTGTGTGTTCCATGGTCGTTGCCCGCATGCTAATGAACGCTGTCAGCAGCAGGTGCCCGAGCTGATCGCGCATAGCGACGGTTCGCAGGTCGCTTGTCACGCGATGGAAGAGGGGCGGCTGTAGGCTTATCCACCACCGATTGGGCTTCTACTCTATTTTGTACCCTGGGAGCCCAGGGAACCAGCGAACAAGTCCCAGTTGAATTCTGGCCTTCAGCTTGGTTCGCAATCCAGGCGCAGCTTTGCAGTAATGTCTAGACCTTGCAAAAAGCTGCAACGCAGAGTGCGGATCAAGCTGAAGGCCCCGCAGGGCAAGGCCTAAAGTGTG
>JBALWS010000171.1:0-7441 GCA_036960405.1 Halopseudomonas sp.
TAGCTCAACGCTGGACGCTGAATGGTTTTGGCGGGCTCGCTTATCTCTATGGCGGGGATACCTACGGCGAGGGCAGCAACAACTGGTACCCGGCGCTGGGCGCTGGCATTGGCTATACCGTCAAACCGCAGGAGAAGATGGTGATACGCGCCGATGTCGCTATTGGGAAGTCGGGCAACAAAGGATTCTATTTTAAATTTGGCCAGCCGTTCTAAAGCCCATAGCGATCTATTCTGCTTAATCCTATTCGCCACAGCCACAGCCACAGCCACAGCCACAGCCACAGTTTCCTCCAGTCGCGATGCTCGGCATCTGTAACGCCTGCAAAAATTTACCCGAGTATGGTTCAGCGTAGAGTCCGCAGCCGAGGCAGATGGTGAAAGTAATCCAACGCTATCTATGCCCGACCATATTAGCCATTGAGATTTGATTGCCAGACACCGCTACACTTATTTAATCAATACAGCTTTGAATTTAATGCGAAATTTATTGAGGATAAGGACAAAATGCAGCGCAGGTAGTTATTGATACCTATCTAGCTGGGTTGTTGAAGGAGACATTGCAAGCCGCGATTCATCGCCGTATCCGCGACCAACTACTAGAGATGTTAAACAACAAAGAAAAAATCTAATGGGAGTTCATCATGGCCAATTCAGGACAAGCTCGTCCGCACCAGAGTGCGCTGGTGTTGCAGGCACGCGAGCAGCTGCAGGCTGACCCTCTCAACCCGAAAGCTACGCTGGAATTAGCCAAGCAATTGAAGAATCAGGAGCGAGCATTCGGCTATGCGCGCAAACTGTTGGCTCGGGCGATCGAACTTCCTGATGCTCCAATTAGTTCTGAACTCAACAAGCGCCTGTCCCAGCAGTTGGCCTTGTGTACCTACAAAGACCCCGATCTACAGCCTGCGATACAGCTCGATGATGCGTTTAAGATTTTGAATGACGCCGATTCGCTGGCGCTGAGTAGTGATCTGGAAAGTCTTGGCCTGGCAGGTGCGATCTATAAGCGTAAGTGGGAGCACGGAAACCATAAACAACATCTGGAACGCTCGCTGGCGTATTACCGCCGTGGCTATGAGCAATATGCTGATAAAGGCTGGCAGGACGATGAGGGCTATAACGCCATCAATGCAGCCTTTGTGCTGGATTTGCTGGGTTTTCAAGAACAACGGGAGGCGCTCAAAGCCAAGGGTTCTACCGCGATGGCCGAGCGGCGCTTTGCCGAGGCGGAACAGATCCGCAAAGCGATCACCACCAATCTAACACCTCTGCTCGAACAAGCGATCAAACGGGCAGCTGCGCAGCAAACTGAGGACCAAAATGTGCCTAGCATAGAACCCTCTTGGTGGCCATTGGTGACGCTGGGGGAGGCTTATTTTGGTCTCGGTTTTTATAGCAACGCCCAGCTCTGGCTGAGCCGAGCTGCTGAGCTGGAGCGCGTATCCGACTGGGAACTCGAATCCACCGCCCGCCAGCTGGCCAGCCTGTTGCGGTTGCGTATCGGGCGGGGTGAGGCGTTTGCCGCAGAACGACAGCCAGCCGTTGAGTTGTTGCAAGCTTTTCTTGGTGACAAGGATGCGTTGTTATCGGTGTTAAACGGCAAGATTGGTTTGGCGCTGTCCGGTGGTGGTTTCCGCGCATCGCTGTACCACATCGGCGTGTTGGCACGATTGGCCGAACTCGATCTGCTGCGTCAGGTTGAGGTGATCTCTTGCGTCTCAGGAGGCTCTATCGTCGGTGCGCACTACTATCTGGAGGTGCGCAAGTTACTGCAAACAAAGACAGATAAAGCGATTAATAAAGAGCACTACATCGAAATTGTTAAGCGGGTCGAGGAGCAGTTTCTGGTCGGCGTGCAGAGCAATATCCGCACTCGGGTGGTCACCAACCTTTGGGCCAATTTGAAGATGATGCTCTATTCGGATTACTCGCGCACTAATCGGCTGGGAGAACTCTACGAGGAGCAACTCTATAAGCGGGTGCCCGATAATGAAGGCGATGCACCGCGCTACCTCAACCGATTGCAGATTCACCCTCTTGATGCGGATGACGATTTTCGCCCCAAAGATCACAACTGGAAACGCAATGCCAAGGTGCCAATATTGGTGCTTAACGCGACCAGCCTCAACACCGGCCATAATTGGCAATTTACCGCATCGTGGATGGGCGAACCCCCGGCGGGGATAGATAGCGAGATCGATGCCAACTATCGCTTGCGACGGATGTACTACCCCGATGCCCCTAAACGTTTTCAGAGTGTCCGACTCGGCGATGCGGTGGCGGCATCTTCCTGCGTGCCAGGGTTATTCGAACCGCTGCCGTTGACCGATCTTTACCCCGATATTACCGTCCGTTTGGTCGATGGCGGCGTCTATGACAATCAGGGCAGTGCGGGGTTGCTCGATCAGGGCTGCAGCGTACTGTTGGTCAGCGATGCCAGTGGCCAGATGGCCGAAGAGGACCAGCCTGGTATCGGCCTGCTTGATGTACCGCTACGCAGCAGCAGTATCCTGCAAACACGGGTTCGTTCAGCCCAGTATCATGAGCTCGATGCCAGGCTGCGTTCGGGCTTGTTGCAGGGGCTGATGTATATCCATATGAAGAAGGATCTGCATGGGCGTTCGCAAGACTGGGAGGGCTGCCTTGATCCCAGCCCTTCTGAGAGGGCAGAACCGGTCACCTGTTACGGTATTAATGCCGAGTGCCAGAGCGCCCTGGCGGATATCCGTACCGATCTTGATTCGTTCACCACTTATGAGGGTAAGGCGCTGATGCTTAGCGGTTACCGGATGACCGAGTACTACTGTCCGCCAGAACTGACCCAATCTCTATCCCTTGCGACCGATGATACGGCAGACATTAATCCCCCAGTAAAAGCCGTTGATTGGGGCTTTTTTACTATCGCTCGACGGATAAGTGGCAACAAAATGGAAGCAGAGTTGCTGAACCAGTTCCGGGTCGGCAAACAGACCTTCTTCAAAGTCTGGCAGCTATCCCCTGGCCTTAAAATGCTACGTAACCTGATGTTGATTGCGTTGGTGTTGGGGCTGGGTACCTGGTTTTTATACAGCAGGAATGAGGTTCTGTTTCACATGACCGTCGGCGGATTTTGTCTCGTGCTGGTGACGGTACTGATCAATCGATTCGGCGGCGGTTGGTTGCTGAACGCGATCAACTATCGCAAGACCCTCAAACAGGTCGTTTTGGGGGGCGTGGCGCTGGTTGCCGGCTGGAACATTGCCCAACTGCACCTGCGGGTGTTTGACAAGTTGTTCCTGAAGATTGGGGGTGGCGAAGCGGCGGCCAACAAAGATCAGCGTATTCGTTATCCTAAGGAGTAGACGATGATGTACACATACGGCACTGGGCAGATATTTATAGGATCATTTTTGGAACGAGTGAGCGGCTGGATTAACCTATGACCGATCAAACACGCCAATTGCCTCTTTGCTTTATTCTAATGCCGTTCGGTATCAAACCCGCTGCAGGTGGCCGCAGCATCGACTTTGATGCGATCTACCAGCAGATCATCGCCCCGGCGGTGGTTGCTGCCGGGATGGAGCCGCTGCGGGGCGATCAAGAGAAACACGGTGGGGTCATCCATAAGGCGATGTACGAGCGTTTAATTCTGTGCGATTACGCTGTGGCAGATCTGACCAGCGCCAATGCCAATGTGTTTTACGAGCTGGGGGTGCGTCATGCGGTGCGTCCATCGGCAACGTCGATGATCTTTGCTGAAGGTTTTGGTTCGCTGCCCTTTGATGTTAACGGCTTGCGTTGTTTGCCATACCAGCTTGGAATCGATGGCCAGCCTTGCTCGGCTGAGTCCGATGCGGCGGCTCTGGCCGCGCAGTTGCGAGGCTGCCGGGAAGTGGCTGGAGATCCCGCTACTGATAGTCCGGTGTATCAATTGCTGCAGGATTTTCCCGATATTCAGCGGCTAAAGACCGATCTATTTCGAGATCAGGCACGCTATTCTGAACAGATAAAAAGCCGCCTAGCTGACGCAAGAGCATTAGCAAAACAGGATGAAACTGCAGCGTTGGCAGCAGTAGCTGCGGTACAGGCCGAGCTGGGTGAACTGGCCGAGGCAGAGCCGGGCGTGCTGATTGACCTGTTGCTTTCCTATCGCGCCGCCTCAGGTTGGTCGCAGATGAATGCGCTAGTTGAGGCGATGCCAGCGCTGTTGCGCAATACCGTATTGGTTCAGGAACAGTATGGTTTGGCGCTTAATCGAGCCAAGCGCACCGATGAGGCGGAGCGGGTGCTGCTGGCACTGATCGAACAGCAGGGACCATCCAGTGAAACCTGCGGCATCTTGGGACGAGTCTACAAGGATCAGTGGCAAGCGGCGAAGCAAGCGAACAATACTTTTCTGGCTCGCGGCTTGTTGAAAAAGGCGATTGATAGCTATCTCAGAGGGTTCGAAACCGACTGGCGCGACGCTTACCCCGGTATCAATGCATTAATGTTGATGGAGCAGTGCGATCCACCCGATCCTCGCAGAGTCGCCCTTAATGGCGTAGTCAGGTACGCCGTTGAACGTCGTATTGCCGCCGGTCAACCCGATTATTGGGACTATGCCACGTTGCTGGAACTGGCTGCGCTGGGAGGCGACGAATTGTCGGCGTCTGATAGTTTGGCTTCGGCTTTGGCGCTGTTGCGTGAGCCTTGGGAGGCGCAGACTAGTGTGCGTAATCTGACCCTGATCCGTGACCAAAAGCTGGCCCGGGGTGAAACCTTCGATGACTGGCTAGATCAGGTTATCGCCGCATTAAACGCATCAGCTAAGGGTGTGTAGCGTGGTTAGG
Source organism: Halopseudomonas sp. (assembly GCA_036960405.1). Taxonomy (GTDB): domain Bacteria; phylum Pseudomonadota; class Gammaproteobacteria; order Pseudomonadales; family Balneatricaceae; genus Motiliproteus. The sequence goes on from JBALWS010000171.1 coordinate 4,814, forward strand.
TTGTTTTAAAAGGGACGCGACGAGTTAATCGCCTAGAAGGCCTAGCCCCCAGCGGCAGCTCCCACTAGTAGCTATTACCTGTAGGAGCCGAGCCCACTCTACGATCAGCTATCGTCCGGCTCATACCCAAGGTTCGGTGACAGCCAGCGCTCCATTGTCTTCATCTCCATTCCTTTGCGCTGGGCGTAGTCTTCCACTTGATCTTCGGCAATTTTGGCGACGCCGAAGTACTGACTGTCAGGGTGGCTGAAGTACCAACCGCTGACGGCGGCTGTCGGCACCATGGCGTAACTTTCGGTTAGCGTGATGCCAGTGTTGGCTTCGGCGTCCAGCAGTTGCCACAGCAGCTCCTTCTCGGTGTGGTCGGGGCACGCCGGGTAGCCGGGAGCGGGGCGAATGCCCTGGTATTTCTCGGCGATGCGCTGATCATTGCTGATCACTTCATCCGCGGCATAGCCCCAAAACTCTTTGCGAATCCGTTCGTGCAACCGTTCGGCGAAGGCTTCGGCGAGGCGGTCGGCCAGCGCCTTGGCCATGATCGAGTGGTAGACGTCGTGGTCGGCCTCAAATTCGGCTACGATCGCGTCCAGCCCGATACCGCTGGTGACGGCGAAGCCACCGATATAGTCTGTCTTGCCGCTGTCGAGCGGTGCAACGTAATCCGCTAGGCAGTGGTTGTACTTGCCGCTGGTCTTCTGGGTCTGCTGGCGTAGCTGGTGCACAGTCATCTGCTCCTGGCTATAGGACTCATCGGTAAAGATGCGAATATCGTCGTCGCCGACCTGGTTGGCCGGGAATAGACCGATTACCGCGCGAGCTCGCAACGTTTTATTGTTGATGAAACCGGTCAGCATCGCCTGGGCATCGGCGAACAGTTTGCTGGCTTCCTCGCCCATCGCTTCGTGGGTCAGGATCTGCGGATAGCGGCCTTTGAGCTCCCAGGAGTGAAAGAACGGGGTCCAGTCGATATACTCGACCAGCTCAGCCAGATCGTAATCCTCGAACACGCTGATCCCGAGTTGCTTGGGCTTGGGTGGCGTGTAGCGGGCCCAGTCGATCGGTTGTTTGTTTTCGCGTGCCTTGGCTAGGTTGACCCGACGGGCATCCTTGAGCTTGCTGTAGTGGCGCTCGCGCGCCTCGGCGTACTCTTGACGCACGCCAGCGACGTAATCGTCACGTTGACGATCACTGAGTAGCGCACTGGCTACGCCGACACTGCGCGAAGCGTTGTGGACGTAGACGGTGGGTGCGCTATAGGCAGGTTCTATCTTGACCGCCGTGTGCATCCGCCGATCATCAAGGGGATCTGATGGCCTTGGCGTTCCAGCTCTTTGGCCATGTGAACCATCTCGTCCAGCGACGGCGTGATCAGACCGGACAGACCGATCAGGTCGGCGTTTTCGCTAATGGCGGTGTCGATGATTTTCTGCGCCGGAACCATCACTCCAAGATCGATGATTTCGAAATTATTACATTGCAGTACCACGCCGACGATGTTCTTGCCGATGTCATGTACATCGCCTTTAACGGTGGCCATCACTATCTTGCCGTTGGAGGTGCTGGCGCTGCCGGCCTTCTCTTCTTCGATGTAGGGCATCAGGTAGGCGACCGCTTTCTTCATCACTCGAGCCGATTTAACCACCTGCGGCAGGAACATCTTACCGGCGCCGAACAGGTCACCGACCACCGACATGCCATCCATCAGCGGGCCTTCGATCACCTGAATAGTGCGCTCGTACTGCTGGCGTGCTTCTTCGGTATCTTCGTCGATAAACTCGGTGATGCCTTTGACCAGTGCATGCTCCAACCGTTTGTTCAGCGGCCACGAACGCCACTCCTGTACCGCCTTTGTTTCGCTCTCTTGGCCGGTTGAGTTGTATTTGGCAGCTATGTCCAGCAACGCTTCGGTGTTGAAGGTGGCGATATCGGCATCGCTATTCTCGTCGAGTTGCGGAATGCGGTTGAGGATGACGTCCTCGACCCGGTCGCGTAGTTCCAGGGGGATGTCATCGTAGATCGCCAGCTGGGCAGCGTTGACGATACCCATATCCATGCCTGCCTTGATCGCGTGGTACAGGAATACCGCGTGGATCGCTTCGCGGACCGGGTTATTGCCCCGGAACGAGAAGGATACGTTGGAGACGCCGCCGGAGATCAACGCGTGGGGCAGGGTCTGCTTAATGGTGCGGGTGGCTTCGATAAAGTCGACGGCGTAGTTGTTGTGCTCTTCGATGCCGGTGGCCACGGCAAAGATGTTGGGGTCGAAGATGATGTCTTCCGGCGGGAAGCCGATCTGGTCGACCAGTACCCGGTAGGAACGGGTGCAGATATCGACCTTGCGCTGCAGGGTGTCGGCTTGACCGTCTTCGTCAAACGCCATCACCACGACGGCAAAACCGTAGCGACGGATCAGCTTGGCCTGGTGGATGAATTTTTCTTCGCCCTCTTTGAGACTGATCGAGTTGACGATGCCTTTACCCTGAATACATTTGAGTCCGGCTTCGAGAATCTCCCATTTGGAGGAGTCGACCATTACCGGTACTTTGGTGATATCGGGCTCACCGGCGATCAGGTTAAGGAAGCGGACCATCGCCGCCTCGGAATCGTGCATCCCTTCATCCATGTTGA
>JBALWS010000172.1:0-7397 GCA_036960405.1 Halopseudomonas sp.
ATGGCCTCATACACCCAGATCTCATACCTCGAAATCATCGCTTATGCGGCGTTGCCGGCGCTGCTGTATTTCTTGTCGGTGGGTTTTTTCGTCCGCATCGAAGCCCAGCGCAGCCACGCCAAGTCGGTGGAGATTGACGCACCATCGGCGTTGGAGGTGTTCAAAAAAGGCTGGCACTTTCTATTGCCGCTGGCGGTGTTGGTGGCACTGCTGATCTACGGTTTTACCCCCACCTACGCGGCGGGTTTGAGTATCCTGGCGGTGATCGGTGCTTCCTGGTTGTCCAGCACCCCGATGGGGTTCAAGGATATTCTAGATGCCTTGGCGCAGGGTTCAAAGAACATGGCCACCACCGCCGTGTTGTTGGTAGCGATCGGCCTGGTCGTCAACGTAATTTCAACCACGGGTATTGGTAACACCTTTTCGCTGATGGTCAACGACTGGGCGGGCGGTAGCCTGCTGATCACCATCGTGCTGGTGGCCATCGCCTCACTGGTATTGGGTATGGGCCTGCCGGTGACTGCATCGTATATTGTGCTGGGGACGCTGTCGGCGCCAGCACTCTATAGTTTGATCAGCGAAGCGCAGTTGCTGCAGCTTCTGGTCGATGGAGGGCTGCCCGAAGCCGCCCGCACGATCTTTATGCTGGTCGCGCCAGATCAGCTGGCGGCACTGGCCGAACCCATGGCCAGGGGGGATGCCGAAGCGCTATTGAAAGTGGTTCCCACGGATCTCAAGGGCACTCTGATCGAACAAGCGATCGACCCGACGACGCTGTCCATGGCGCTGTTGTCGGCGCATATGATCATCTTCTGGTTATCCCAGGACAGCAATGTCACCCCGCCGGTCTGTTTGACCGCCTTTGCCGCCGCCGCGATCGCCAAGACGCCACCCATGGCCACCGGTGTGACTGCCTGGAAGATCGCCAAGGGGCTCTATATCGTGCCGTTGCTGTTCGCCTATACCGGTTTTATCGGCGGTAGTGTGATGGAGATCCTGACCGTTTTCTTCTTCTCCATGTTCGGGATCTACGCCTTGGCCGGTTTTATGGAAGGCTACCTGGAAGGTCCGATCGGACTTCTCGGCAGGGTTGTGGCACTGATCGCCGGTTTGGCATTGTTGTGGCCCAACTTACCGCTGGCGGCCAAGCTGGCAGGCTTAGTGCTCTTTGTCGGACTGTTCTGGTATAGCCGCCGGCACCTCCGCAAGGGGGAGAGTGCAGAGGCTGCCTCTACCACCAATCGGGCATCTCAGGCATCTTAATTAGACTCTAGAGGAAGGACGGCGAGAGTTATGACTAATACCTACGATTATCTGGTGGTGGGCGGCGGCATCGTTGGCCTGTCTACCGCCTGGCAACTGCAGCAACAGTGCCCTGACAAACGTATCGTGCTGCTGGAGAAGGAAAGCGAGTTTGCCAAGCACCAGACCGGGCATAACAGCGGCGTCATCCACGCCGGCGTTTACTATGAACCGGGAAGCCTCAAGGCCGAGTTTTGCCGGGAAGGGGTGGATAAAACGATCAATTTTTGCCGTGAAAACGGTATCGACTTCGACCAGTGCGGCAAGCTGCTGGTCGCCACCAACGACCAGGAACACGAGCGTATGCTCGCTCTCTATGCGCGCTGTCAGCAGAATCAACTCGATATTGAACTGTTGGATGCAGAGCAGCTCAAGCTTCGCGAGCCCAATATTGAGGGGGTGGGAGCTATCTTGGTCAAGACCACCGGGATCGTCGACTACCGCCAAGTCTGCAACAAGATGGCAGAGCGCTTTCGTGAATTGGGAGGCAAAACCCAGCTAGAAACTAAGGTCACGGGACTGGAGGAGAGTAGCGAGGAGATCCGGGTAGATACCAACCAGGGAGCACTGAGCTGCCGTTACCTGATCTGCTGTTCCGGACTGATGGCCGACCGTATGACCCGGATGCTGGGGATTCCCACCGATTTTCAGATTGTTCCCTTTCGGGGCGAATACTATCGCCTGCCTCCGGAAAAGAATGACATCGTCAACCACTTGATCTACCCCATTCCCGATCCGAAACTGCCCTTTCTGGGGGTTCACCTGACCCGGATGATCGATGGCTCGGTGACCGTGGGCCCGAATGCGGTTCAGGGGTGGAAGCGTGAAGGCTACGGCAAGATCAACATCAGCCTGCGGGATATCTGGGACATGCTGCGCTTTCCTGGATTCTGGCGGGTGCTCAAGGAGCATCTGGGAACCGGTCTGATCGAAACCAAGAACTCCTGGTGGAAACCGGGTTACCTGCGGCTAGTGCAAAAATACTGCCCCTCGGTTCAACTCGATGACCTGCAACCCTATCCCGCAGGGATACGCGCCCAGGCCGTCCTGCGTGATGGGTCACTGGTGCACGATTTCCTGTTCGCCGAAAGTCCGCGCTCGCTGCATGTCTGTAACGCGCCCTCTCCGGCGGCGACCTCGGCGATCCCCATCGGTAATCACATCGTCGAGCGGGTCCTGAAAGGGCAGGCAGGGCAGCCATCATGATCCGGGCGCTGATCACAGGGCACCAGCCTCTGTACCGGCTGGCGGTTGCGGATCTGCTTGAGCAGCACGGGGGGCTGTGCTGGGCTGAGTCTAGGGACCCGCTGACACAGCAGGGCAGGGTTCTTGAAAAACTGGGCCTGCTGGTGATCTGTGCTGGCGCCGATGACGAATATCTGATCCGCCAACTGGGGCAGTCCTCGCGCCTTACCCAAGGCAAAATAGTGCTGTTCTCTGAATACCTGGGTAAGCGCCACCAAAAACTGATCGAGTTGGAGAAGATTGATCTCTGTCTTCCCCTGTCCATCACTCTGACCCAGGCCCAACACTGTCTGGATGAGCTGTTGTCTGCGGGCCCTTCGCACAGCGTTGGGCGGATGCAGATAGGCTCGGAGATCCAGAATCGTTTCTACCCCGACCTTCGGGATCTAACTCAGTGCGAGCGCAAGGTACTGTTCAAGCTGCAAAAGGGGCTAAACAATCAGGCGATAGCGGACTGTCTGGATATCAGCATTAATACAGTCAAGGTCCACCTTTCACATGTCTGTCGTAAGGTTGGATTTCGAAATCGTTATCAGGCCGCGGGGTTTACCAGTGCTCAACTGACCGTCGATCACACTTTGATGCAAGGCCTTTACTGATGCGAAAGAAGATCGGTGCCGAAATGAAGGCCCACCTACATAAATAACACCCTCTGAGTACCGATAAGATTAAGTTGTACTCGGATATTTATCACCGTTGCCTCGTTAGCGAAGGATAGAAAGCTATGGATCTAAAACTTCAGGGCCGCAAGGCCATCGTCTGCGCCGCCTCCAAAGGGCTGGGACGCGCCTGCGCCTTGGCCTTGGCCGAAGAGGGCGTCGACCTAGTGATCAATGCCCGTAATGAAGAAATACTGCAGCAGACCGCTGTCTTGATCCGCGCTCAAACCGGTGTCCAGGTAGTAGCAATCGCGGCCGATATCACCACCGAAGCGGGGCGCGCGCAGGTGCTGGCGGCCTGCCCGAACCCCGATATCCTGGTCACCAATGCCGGAGGGCCGCCTCCGGGAGACTTCCGCGATTGGGATGAGAGGGCATGGCACGATGCTCTGGATGCCAACATGCTGACTCCAATCTTCCTGATCAAGGCGGTGGTGGATGGCATGATGGAGCGCGGATTCGGCCGCATCATCAACATCACCTCCGGTGCCGTCAAAGCGCCGATTCCGATACTGGGGCTGTCTAACGGCGCGCGTAGCGGTCTGACTGGATTCGTCGCCGGGCTGGCGCGTGAGACCGTAGCCAGCAACGTCACCATTAACGGCCTGTTGCCGGGCCCCTTCGACACCGATCGACAGAAGGTTATCGTCGGCGGTGATGCCAAGCGACTGGGCGTATCTGAACAAGAGGCGCGCCAGTTACGGATGCAGGCCAACCCCGCCCGACGCTTCGGGACGCCAGAGGAGTTTGGTGCCGCCTGTGCGTTTCTCTGTGGGGATCAAGCCGGTTTTATCACCGGTCAGAATCTGCTGTTGGATGGTGGTGCCTACCCAGGCACCTTCTAGACGAATGGCTCGCTGATGACCGGCCTTTCAGATCAAACGATGGAGAGTCGAAGCGGGGCTCGTTGGTCGCTGGTGCGGCTTTTTCTGCCCTTTTCTCTGGGCTACTTTCTCTCCTACCTGTTCCGGATCATCAATGCGGTCATCGCCCCGGAACTGCTGGCCGATATTGCCATGACGCCGGCCGAGATCGGCCTAGTCAGCAGTGCCTACCTGCTCTGTTTCGCCGCTTTCCAACTTCCTCTGGGCATCCTGCTGGACCGCTACGAACCTCGCCGCGTGCTGGCCGCACTGTTGCTGGTAGCCGGTCTTGGCGCGCTAGTTTTTGCACGAGCCCAGAGTGTCGACCAGCTGATGCTGGGGCGGGGGCTGATCGGCCTGGGTGTTTCGGCCTGTCTGATGGCCGCCTTTAAGACCTACAGCGCCTGGTTTCCGGTGCAACGTCTGCCGCTGGTGAATGGCCTGCAGCTGACCGCCGGTGGACTCGGGGCCCTGGCCGCTACCCGTCCGGTAGAGATGATACTGGCTCTGAGCGATTGGCGGCTTCTTTTTATCGGCCTGAGTGGGTTGTGTGTGCTGGTTAGCCTGTTGGTTTTTTGGGTCGTTCCCCAGCGCCACCAAATCGGTAGGGGCGAGCGTCTGGGCGATCAGCTGATTGGAACCTGGAGAATCCTGACCCACCCCGAGTTCTACCGCCGCGCCCCGGCGAGTATGCTGACCCAGTCCGCCTTTGCCGCAATCCAGGGGCTCTGGATCGGGCTCTGGATGAAGGACGTCGAGGGGCTCGATAGCTTGGAATTGGCCAATCAGCTGTTCATCATCGCGTTGGGTATGACCTGCGGTTTTCTGTCGCTGGGCTGGTTGGCTGACCGTCTCCAGCGTCACGGTATGACGCCGGGGCAGGTCTGTTTCGGCGGCATGACCGCATTCCTGCTGGTTCAGTCGTGGATCTTTGCTGGCTCGTCGACGACCCCAACGATGCTGTGGTGGCTGTTCGGGTTTTTTGGTACCTCGGGCACGTTGATGTTTGCGGTGTTGTCGCAGCGGTTTCCTAGTCGCCAGACCGGTCGGGTGAATACCTCCCTCAATCTGTTGATCTTCCTTGGGGCCTTCCTGATGCAATGGGGGCTCGGCGGGGTGATCGGTGCCTGGAGTCAGGGCGATGCGTTGCCGCTGAGGGCCTATCAGATCGGATTTGGTATCTGTGGATTGTTGCAACTACTGGGGCTGCTATGGTTCCTGTGGGGAAGCCGCCCCAGACTCAAGGTCCAGAACTATGAGTCGAATCAGAGTTCTTAGCCTGTTAACGCTGCTGTTTTTGTTGGTCGCCCCAGTAGCTGGTCGGCGGAGCCCCTGCAGATAGCGATGATACTCTGGCGAGGGGAAACGCAAGCGGAGGTCGCCTTCAAGCAGGCGCTGGGTGAGTATGGATACGAGGCCGAATATCATCTTTTGGATGCCAAGCAGAGCTGCGGGCATAGTTCCCTCAGGACAGGCTTCGGCCAATATTGCAGGCGTTAGCAATGCAGTTCCCTTGACGGAACAGCTCCGATTACTGAAACACATTCTTGCTGTCAAACGTGTGGGGGGCCTGTTCAACTTATCCTGACCTGGGTGCTTAGACAGCGGTGAACCGGCAATCCATTAGAGTGAATTCTTTGATAATCACACAGGCCCAGATGACCCGAGCATCATGGCTGCTTGGAAAGCACTAGATAGTAGCGGCACCAAGCCCGGCTGATCGCTATGGGGAGGTGGTGTGGTTTAACGCCTAAATGACTCATATTTATGACAAAAAAAGAGCATAACTGTTTGAATCTATTGGCTACGCTTTAGCATGTGTTGATACGCTTTTGTAAATTGTAATCCATCCCAGTCGATTGTTTTAATAGAGTTTTTGCCTTTTTAATGATTCCTTTATGGTCTTCACGGTGCATTGATGTTTAATTATTTTAATCAGTTGTTTAAAACGATTCCAAAAATATTCCCAAAACCCCTGCCGGTTTCAGGCAGCTTTGGAGTATCTCGCCGTCTCAAACCCGCAGAGGTTTCACAAATCAATAACGGTGCTTTGAACCCTGTCGACCACCGCTGCGATGACCGGAGCGGTAGGGTTTAAACGGACTGCGATACGACCTTTTTTTCCAGTGTTTTCTCTCATTTCCTCGCTTGTGTTTGGTTCTGCTCTGTTGCCAATTACGATCCCAATCTGGTCTTGCTGATCGATAGCCCGAACTACGATGCCGCGGATGGCTGTTGTAACCTCGATTATATGATCGGTATGACCGATTCCAGCTCGAATACGACCATCGGTCATAGGCCGGATAACCGTAACGCGTATCGCTGCTGTAACGAAATGATTGGTACGGATTAGAGAAACCCAAGTAGAACCGGTTGTTATAGGAACCGGCGTAAGAATTGTCGTTGTGAGAATCTGGATGAGAGTTGGTATGCCAACGCGACTCAGCGACCGCTGGACCGGTCAGGAGTAGTGCCACTATGGCAACTGCGAAACAACGACGACCACTGGGGAAACTTTTTATTAACGGTAAGATGCCCATCGTGCGCTCCTTAAGGGAGGCTCAATCTTGCTCCCATAGCAACGATATTAACTCTGAGTACATGAACTAGGGCTTAACTGGAGGCTGGAGTAGCGGCCTTAATTCGAAGCTAGGCAATATACACCCCGCCAAAGAAGCCGGTTCAGGCTGCTTGTTTACTCGGTTCAGGTACACCCAAATCCATCAAACGCCAGTCCTGCCAGTCGTTATTAGTTACTACCAAGGAACTAGTTTTTGCGCGCCAAAGTACCATTCTGCGGTTGGGCGTGAGTTCGTACTATGTGATGGAACCCTGTAAGGCTCTGAACACAGTAGCAACAGGAACGCATGGAAGGGTTCTGTCGACTAAGGTTATCCAACGCTCGGTTGTACAGAGCTGACAACGCTACGAACTACAACAAAAAAGGTACCGATATGATCTACGCAAATCCTGGCTCTGAAGGAGCCGTTGTTTCTTTCAAACAGCGCTATGGCAACTACATTGGCGGTGAGTTTGTGGCGCCGGTAGAAGGTCGTTACTTCTCTAATACCACGCCGATTACCGGTGAAGTGATCGCTGAAATTCCTCGTTCATGCGCGGCAGATGTGGAAAAGGCATTGGATGCAGCGCATGCCGCCAAGGCGGCCTGGGGTAAGACATCGGTTACCGAGCGCTCCAATATTTTGTTGAAAATTGCCGACCGCATCGAAGAGAACCTAGAGAAGCTGGCTATCGCCGAGACCTGGGATAACGGTAAGTCGGTACGTGAAACACTGGCTGCCGATGTGCCGCTAGCGGCCGATCACTT
>JBALWS010000173.1:0-7389 GCA_036960405.1 Halopseudomonas sp.
GGTTGGCGGTGTAGCCCTGAACGGTGGCCCCAATATCGGCGATGCCGTTGACCACTGCGTCATAGGTTTTGGGTGCCTTGGCCAGGGTCTGGGAGGGGTACATCTCGACGCTGATACGACCGCCGGAGTCTTTTTCGACGGCATCCGCCCAAGATTGCCAGTGTTTGGCCATGGCCGCCTGCGCCGGCCAGAAGTGTGCGAAGCGCAGGTTGACCTCTGCAGCCCAGGCGTTTTGGCCCAGTCCCACCAGGCCGACCGTTGCGAGTGCAAGCACAGCAGTTATCTTTTTCATTTGGGTATACCCATTATTATTGTAGTTTTTTGATAGCTATAGGGCGGGCAACCACCCTCACGAATCGTTCCTTGGCTGCTTGGCCGCTTGACCGCTTGACCGTGAAAACGTCCCTAGGTCATAAAAAGTAACATTCACCGGGCGGCGATAGATAATTGATTAATGGTTACCGATATTCATTTTTGGTATAGACGATTGCAGCATCGATATCACGGGGCTCCTGCGCTGGCCGAAGCATGGGTTTCCAGGCCATGCCTTTTCAAGATACGTTGATAGGTGCCGTCCGCCTTGATCAGCTCCAACCCGCGATTAAAATCCCTTAGCCGACGTTCATAACCCTCTACCGATTTTGAAAAACCGTTAAACAACGGGTGCACCAAGAGAGGCGGTCGTACAAACTCAACCCGATCTCTATACTCGGGGTACCGAGTCTGCAGCAGGTGGATAATGACCGCGTGAGAATCCAACATCAGATCAACCCGCCCCGCCACCAGCTGCTGCAAGGCCTGCTCATGGTTAGCACTATCCTCAAACCGAATCTCCGGGTCAAAATCTCTATTCATCGCTCCGCCTCGTACAAAGGCGATGCGGTAAGGCGTAAGGTCGCTTGATGACGCGAACACAAACGGCTCACCTTTGCGCTTTAGCAGGGTCATCTCAACTGGAACTAGCGGTTCGGTATAGGACAGATAAAGCGTTCTGGCTTCATTGTACAAGGCCCCCATCACCCCATCACTGCCACCCAGGGCGGCGGTTCTTATCGCCCTGGTCCAGGGCATATAGGTCACCTTGAGGCGATAGCCCACACTTTGCAGCGCGGCGGAAGTGATCTCCGTGACATACCCCTGCCCCGGAAGATCGGGCCCGTGATAGGGCTCACGGACGGTGGTGGTGAGATGAACCACCGGTTCCGCACCGGCCAGGGAAGCTGACAGGGCCAGCACACAGAAAAACAAACAGTAGATGACAATCTGATTTATTCGTCGCATCCGGCTCACCCGTTCCTTAGCACTGAGCCCAGCTTACACCAGATTGCATCATTCCCCCGAAATGGCGGGGAAACGTATCGACTATTATCGCCGCGTTGTCCGATTAACCCGTTGAATTACATGGCCGTCAGCGCCCAAGGCCGCTTTTAGCAACGTCTCAGTGACGGTGGGATGCGCCAAAAACCATAAGAGGTAAAACAAGATATAGCTGTTTACCGTTAGTGAGAACGCTGAGCGGGCACATATCCCTGTGCCTTATCTTTGCGCCCTGCGTTTTTCAACACAGCGATCTATAACACCCAAAGATCAAACTTCACACTCGCCCGCCAGGGCTTGGGCTCGTTTATATATCTTGTTGGCCGGCATTCCTTTCGCTTCGAGTCCGGAAAGATAGCTTTGCGTGGCCTGCTCGACGACGCCCTTCCAGTCAGGATGGTCGATCCCCCCTTCGATCTTGATGATCTGGTGGTTTTCATCCTTGGCTTGTGCCCGCCCCTTGATGTCGATTCGGTCAAAATCTTTAGAAGTATCAAGGGCGTGCACCAAGCCGGAATTCCTGTCGATAACGGCCCGCAGGTCTGCCGGCATACTCTCGTATACCCGCTTGTTCATGCTGAGGGCGAACACAGCAGTATAGAGACCGATCTCCGTGTGGTATTTCGTCAACTCGTTCAGCCGAAATTTATAGACACCATCCCAGGGCATGGCCAATCCATCGAGAACACCCCGGGAAAGCGATTGGTAGGTGTTGGGCGCGGGCATACCCACTGGCTGGGCGCCTAACTGCTTGAGCAACTCCGCGACTACAATGGTCGGCCGGCGTATTTTTAAGCCTTTTAAGTCAGAAGGTTTGGTGATCGCTTTATTCGAAGTATGGATATGACCCGCGCCGTGAGTGAACAAAAACAGCGGGTGAACATCGCTGAACTCCTCTTTCAATAATCCTTCGTCATAGAGGTTTTGAACGACACAGGTGCCCTGTTTAGAGGACTTAGCGAGACCGGGCAGCTCGGCAATCTGGGTCAACGGGAAGCGATTAGCGGTGTAACCCTGAATGGTCACCCCCAGGTCTGCGATACCGTTGATGACCGCATCATAGGTCTTGGGGGCCTTGGCCAGGGTTTGGGACGGATACATATCGATTTTTATGCGACCCTCCGAGTCTTTTTCGACCTGCTTGGCCCAGGTGGAAAAATGCTGGGCCGCGGTCGCTTTTGCGGGAAAAAAGTGCGCGAATTTAAGGTTATAGTCGGCCGCCATCAGGGACGGGCTCAGCACAACCGCTAGGCTCAGCACAGCCGTATGAATCATGTTTCTCATCATTGAATCTCCAGGACTTATTATTGTTTTCGGCAATTGTAGTTTTGAGAAATTGCTGCCCCCCCTTAGGGTAGAGTAAGGCAGTCCTTAACGGGACCAGGCGACACAAACCACCCTCGAGGGTCCCCATTTTTTTGTTCTTTTGACCTCCATCGCCAGACACCGAGGTGCGGTTATTGGACCACGCAGATGTTTTTGATTTCCGTGTAGAATTCCAGCGAGTGCCTGCCCCCTTCCCGGCCGATGCCGGACTTGTTGAACCCGCCAAAGGGCGTGCGTAGGTCTCGAATCATCCATCCGTTCACCCATATGACACCCGCCTTGAGCTGATTGGCGACACGGCCCGCTTTTTCCTTGTCCTGGGACCAGACCGCAGCCGCCAACCCGTATTCGGTGTTATTGGCCATGGCGATGGCCTCATCCTCCGCGTCAAAGGGTTGCACATGACAGAAAGGCCCGAAAATCTCCTCCTGCACAACGGCGGAGGTTTCAGGCAACCCGGTCCAGATGGTGGGTTGAACCCAGGCACCATCGACCAGTTCTGAGGGCATTTCGGGGACGCCCCCTCCGGTGATCACTTCGGCCCCCTCCTCCACCGCTTTTTGCATATATGTCAGCGCCTTATCCCGGTGCTTCAGGCTGCTCAACGGACCGAGGGTCGTCTCTTTATCAAAAGGTGATCCGGGGCGCAGCCCCTCTGCCTGCTGCTTCAACCCCTCCACAAAGGCGGGGAAGATACTGCGCTCGACATAGACCCGTTCGGTCCCAAGGCAGACCTGACCACAGTTGTGGAATGCGGACATGGCAGTCCCCTGTATCGCCTTCTCAAGGTCACAGTCGGCAAAGATCAGCGCCGGATTCTTACCGCCCAGCTCCAGAGAGACATCTTTAAGGTCACGGGCGGCATCCTGCATAATCGCCGCTCCCGAACCGGTTTCACCGGTAAAGGTCACCGCGTCTACGCCTTTATGCTGGACCAGCAACTGACCCGCAGAGCCGACACCGAAACCATGAACGACATTGACCACCCCCGGGGGAATACCTGCTTCATTCATCACCTTGCCCAGCAGGGTCACGCTAGCCGGAGTCTCCTCCGAAGGTTTGATCACCACCGTGTTGCCGCAGGCCAGCGCCGGCGCCAATTTCCAGGTCGCCATGATCAGCGGCAGGTTCCAGGGGCAAATGGTCGCAATGACCCCCTTGGGGACCCGCTTTTCATAGTTCAGCGCCCGTCCACCTCTCGGCAGGGGTGTTTCGATCGGTTCGGGTGCCCGCTCGTCCAGCATGATCTGGGCAAACACGCGAAACTGGTCGGCGGACCGGGGGATCTCCCCCTGCGCGGTCGGCCCATAGGGTTTGCCGGTATCGTTGATCTCCGCGGCGATAAACGCATCCTTCTGCTCCATGATCAGGTCCGCCACCCGATTGAGAAGAGCGGCTCTCTCTGTCGAGTTCATCCTGCCCCAGGGGCCTTCCAATGCCTGTTTGGCCGCAGTGACGGCCGCATCGACCTCAGCCGGCCCCGCTTCGTGAACGATCCCCACCAGGCGATTATCGACCGGTGATCGATCTTCAAAGGTTCGACCGGAGGTTCCCTCGGTATAGTGCCCGTCGATGAAGTTCAAAATAGGGGGAGTGGACATGATGGCTCCTCTGTTCCAGCGCTGGCTTATTTTTATTGGGGTAGAGCACAGAACCCTGAGACAACCCGTATTCAAACGGGTAAGAATCAGGCGGCACTTTCAGTTTTGAAATCGGCTATTCGAATCTTGGTTTTCAGATCTGTTTTGCAGAACGCATGGAGGAAGCAGGTCTGCTCAGACACATCCAGGATGGTGCGGGCAAATTCATCATCCTCTCCGCTTTCCAGGAACACGTGGGTTTCCAGCGGGTCCGCGGTTCCCGCCACCCCGGTACCACCGGAGGCGCCCCCCAAACTGAAATGGGAGTCCTGCAGGATACGGTAGTCGGTCAGGTCCTTGCGCTTCATCTTGGCGTAACGGCCAAACTGGGTCATAAAGCAGAAACCGATACCGGCCGAGATGTAGCTGGCGGCATCCGGCGCTCTTCCCTGCCCCCCGCTCGCCGGGGCCTCTTCAGACAGGAGGGTGAACACCGATCCATGGGGATTGTAAAGATGTTGCACGATCTCCTTGATGCCATCCGGACGCAGGGTGCAAATGCCCCTCAGATGCAGCAGACGGTCCTGCTGGTCGGTCAAACTGGAGTTCGCGCCACTGACCGAGTGCTTGTGCTCCGGGGTCAAACCACCCTTGACGCAGAGTTCGCTCCAATCGCCCAGGTCAGGCTCCGAGCGATCCATCTGTACACCTGGGTCCTTCTCGGCAGGTTCGCCGATGGGTAGGGCCTTGGCCGGCTGCAGCTCCTTGCCGTTATGGCTGAGGGTAAACAAGCTTTCATGATTGCCGCGCATCAACCCGTTCAGGGGGGACGCTGCGGTGGCCTCCATCACCAAACGCAGCAAGGTCTCACGGTCGGCGTCCGCCTCGATCTGGACTTCAAGGTCTACATCGTAGGCGCTGGCCACCATGGTCCCGCGACCCATGCTGCCCTTCATGCTGTAGTAGTTATCCTGAATCAGCCGCAGATGATCGATTCCAATACCGCGCAGCTTGGCCAAAGCCAGAATCTCGTTCATATAGGCGGCTACCATCCCCACGGTCAGAAAACAGAGCGGAGCCGGCGCGTAATCGGTGCCATCGAGGTAAGCCCCCTCATCGCTGGCCAAACGCCAGGTCACACCACTTTTTGCAGAGGTGACGAGCGCCTCCTTCTGAAAAACCGTCAGGGAGCGAACCGCTGTGCGCAGGTCTTCCCCCAAACGGGGGGCTGGCGCCATCTCACCCACTTGCGCGTTATTCCCCACTTTAAAAAACAGCGGTTTACCACTTTCCAGGAGCTTATTTCCAACCGAATTAGACATATCGTTTCTCTCGTTAACGCAAATCTGCAATGAGGGGTAACCCGCGGAGGTTCGGCCTCTTTCCGGCCGGTCCAATCGATCCCGAATCAGAGGCCCAGCTTCATCAGGGTACCGCCGGCGATGGCACCACCATCAACCGGCAGCACCACGCCGTTGACCCACACTGCGTCGTCGGATATCAGAAAGACGGTGGCCAGAGCAATATTTTCCGGGGTGGCGGCGCCAAATTTTTTCATCCGCTGCGCCGATTCCTCACCGAAGCTGGACATAAAATCGCCAATAATCGGCGTATCGACCGCCGCCGGGGCCACCGCATTGATGCGGATTCCCTGCTCTTTCCAGCAACTGGATGATTTCAGGGTCCAGACCGAGAGCAGCTGTTTGCTGAAGGGATAGGCGGCGCTGTTTTCCAGCCCGTCGCTACCGATGCCATGCTCGGCGACAAAACCGTCGACCTGCTCGATTCGATCCAACGCCAAAAACGCCTTGATGTTGTCAACGTTGGTGGGCCAGCCTGCCCCCGTGCCGGAGGTCATATTGACGATAGCGGCGCCGGCATTGAGCTTATCGATCATTTTTTCGGTGAAGTAACGCAGCCCGAAGAAGTTGATCTTCAACACAGCAGCTGGGGAAAAACGGGGCGAGGGCGCCACCCCTGCGATGTTGAGCAACCCATCGATCCCTGCCGGAATCTGGGCCACCGCTTGGTCGATGGAATCCAATAAGCCCTGATTGAACGCAATAAACTGATCCACGCTGCCAGGCGCGGGTTCGTTGATATCCAGGCCGATCACCTTAGCCCCCCGATGCTTTAACAGCGCCGCACAGGCGGCACCGATACCTGAGGAAGCGCCAGTGATGGCGATTGTTTTGTTGTGAAAGGTCATAGTCGGTCTCCTTATTATTATTTTGACTGCTGCATCTGATTTTTTGGACCAAGGTCCAAAACTGCAACAACTGACACTGAGTAAAGCACTACAATACCTCCCAGTCAACTGAATGAATCATGGTCCACATAGTGGACCAACGAGAAAAATTGTATGTTTTTACACCATCAAGTTGAGATTTAAAGGATTTATGCTTTCATTGCTTTCCAGTCCACTGGAACGGCGGTTTGAATTGGAGAAATAAGAACCACATAATGGACCGCAGGTCATGATGCGAAATAAGAACGAAGGGGCAGATACCATGAAGCAGGACGGCAAACACTCCCAAGGGGATCACCTGAAATCACCTGGGAGCGTTCAATCCTTGGTACGTGGGCTCAATGTCCTCGTCGCGGTGAATGAAAATACCCCCGCCACGGTCACCCAGATCGTCGCCGGTACGGGTCTCCCCAAAGCAACGGTGATACGTTTACTCAAGACACTGAAAGCCGAAGGCTATATCGATAATGATCCAGAGGCCGGCGGATACAAACCGCTACCCAAAGTCCGACTGCTGGCCAGCCCGATGATTGCGGAGAACAGTTTTGCCATCTCCGCACGCCGCTTTCTCAATGACTTTGCCCAGGTCGTAAAATGGCCCGCCGATATCTTGATGCCGGAAGGCGCTTCGATGGTCGTCCAAGCATCCAACCGCGATACCGCGCCCATCCAGATCAAGCGCTTTGAGCAAGCTCGCTTTGCCATATTCTCCTCCGCCAGCGGGCTGGCCTACCTTTCAGCGGCATCGCCGCAAAACAGACAACATCTGATCAACGCCATCGTCACCCTCAAGGGAGGCGGTGACGAAGCTACCCAGCAGGCAGAAGAGGTGTTCCGGGAAATCGAATCGATTCGCCAGCGGGGCTACGCCGTCGCGGACTACCATGCACCGATAGAAGGCACCCGTGCAGTCGCCAT